>NZ_JANSIC010000169.1:0-5640 GCF_047461955.1 Synechococcus sp. R55.7 | reverse complement strand
CGGGGATCCCTCCTCTCTCCCGGCTTGGGCTTTGGCGGAGCTGACATCAGAGGCGAGGACAGATTCGGCAACCATATCGACACAGGCAGCAAATGAACCCATTATGAGGGATCCATTTACAGAGGTTGACAGGTCTCAGCAAGGCCGGAAAAGTCCCAGGCCAAGAGCAGAGGTGGTGTGCGAGGGTGAAAGCTCGCCGGAAACCCACCCGACCGGTCGCGAAAGCGGGCCGGAGGCCTTGTTTTTGCATGGGATCCCTGTTTTTGCATGGGATCCCTTGACCACTGGGGATCTGAGTCCCACCCTTGTTACAGAAATTTAGAATCGTTACAATAAGTTAGAATCCTTGCTCATCTTTGCATCGCAGGTTTTATCCTATGGCACTCACTCAGCAGTTTCCCGTGCTACTCGCCTCAGCTTTGCGTCACGACAGCGTAACTCCGCGCTGGTCTCAAGTGGCGTGGACCGTTTTGCGGGTGGTGGCAGGGCTATTCATGATTCACAACGGCCTTGACAAGCTGGCAGATATTGAAGGGTTTGCGACGGCTTATGTAGAAGTGATCGGGTTGCCCTTCCCGATCTTCTTCGCTTATGTGGCTGCCTATACCGAGCTGATCGCAGCTCCGATGGTGGCGTTGGGTTTGTTGACCCGCGGGGCAGCACTGGGCTTGTTCGCCACGATGGCGGTGGCCATGTTCCATCACATTAAGGTGGCCGGCTTCAGCGTTCCCTACTTGGAGCTATCCGCCATCTACGCAGCGATCTTCCTGGCCTTTGCGGTGAATGGGGGGGGCTGGTTCTCTGTGGATCAGCTCTTGGTGAATGCAATCGAGTCGTGGCTGAACCGCGCCAGCCGGGAAAAGTTGGAGAGCTTGCAGTCTTCGTTGCAGGCCACGGAACGGGTAATTGCGCTGGGCGAGGAAGAGGCCGAGGCCGCCAAGACCACCGGATCCTGAGCTTTGGTGGCCATTCCCGATAGCGGCGAGGCTGCTCCTCTCTCCCTCTGAGAGAGGTTAGCAGTGAGAGTCATCCTGCTAAATGCGGCTGGCGGCCCGCTCCATCAGGCGTTGGTGGGTGGAGCGCACAGGCTCTCCTGGCTTGGGTTGCCGCTGCACGTAGGTGCCATCAGGGCGCAACTCCCAGGCTTGCCGGTTGTCCGTCAGGCAGATGTCCAAGATCGCCTTGAGCTCCCGCTGCAACGCGGGATCCTCCACAGGGGTAACCACCTCAACGCGCCGATCCAGGTTGCGGGTCATGTAGTCGGCACTGCCGATGAAGTACTCTTCCTGGCCGCCATTGTAGAAGTAGAAGATGCGGGAGTGCTCCAGGAAGCGCCCGATGATGCTGATCACGCGGATGCGTTCGCTTAGGCCGGGGATCCCCGGCTTGAGGCAGCACATGCCCCGCACGATGAGATCGATCTCCACCCCGGCTTGGCTGGCCTCGTAGAGCAGCCGGATCATTTCCGGGTCGGTGAGAGAGTTGATCTTGACGATGATACGCCCCTGGCCCCCCGCTTGGGCATGGCGCATCTCGCGGCGGATCAGGGCTTCCATGCCCTGGCGTAGGGTTCTGGGGGCCACCAAGAGCTTGCGGAATTGCCGTTGCCGTGAGTAGCCCGTCAGTAGGTTGAACAATTCCGTAACATCGTTGCAGAGGGTCTCATCGCAAGTGAACAGCCCTAGGTCGGTATAGATACGGGCGGTTTTGGGGTTGTAGTTGCCGGTACCGATGTGGACGTAGCGGCGCAGGGATCCCTCCTCTTCCCGCACCACCAAAGCCAGTTTGCAGTGGATTTTCAGCCCCGGCAGGCCGTAGGCCACGTGGACCCCGGCTTTCTCCAGCTTTTTGGCCCAGAGGATGTTGTTTTCTTCGTCGAAACGGGCTTTGAGCTCCACCAGAGCGGCCACCTGCTTGCCGTTTTCGGCGGCCTGAATGAGGGATTTCACCACCGTCGAGTCGCCGGAGGTGCGGTAGAGGGTTTGCTTAATGGTGAGCACCTGCGGATCGTTGGCGGCCTCCTCCAAAAACCGTTCCACGCTGGCGGCAAAAGAATCGTAGGGGTGATGCACCAACAGATCCCCTTCCCGGATGACGGCAAAGATATCCACCGGCTCATCGCTGACCGAGGCAGTGCGCAGGCGGGGCGGGGTGACCGGCCCCCAAGGGGGATCCTTCAAATCGGGCCGATTCAGGCTGAGAAACGCCATCACCCCCCCCATACTCAAGAGGCCATCCACTTCGTACACCGAGTCACTGTTGAGGCGCATCTCTTCGCTGAGCCGTTGTCGGATGGCTGCCGGAGTTTGGCTGGCAATCTCCATGCGCACCACTGAGCCGAAGCGGCGCTTGCGCAGCTCTTCTTGAATGGCAGCCAGCAGATCGTCGGCCTCGTCCTCTTGGATTTCCAGATCGGCATCCCGGGTGATGCGGAAGGGGTAGTACTCCAGCACCTGCATGCCGACAAACAGCGCTTCCAGATGGTGGGCAATCACCTGATCCAGCGGCACAAAGCTCACCCCATCCCGCAGCGGCACAAAGCGGGGCAAGGTGTTGGGCACCTTCACGCGAGCAAAATGCTCCTTGCCAGTCTCTGGATCCCGCACCACCACCGCCAAGCTGAGGCTGAGGTTGGAGATGTAGGGAAAGGGATGGCCCGGATCCACTGCCAAGGGGGTGAGCACCGGAAACAAACGCCTCTCAAAGTAGTCCCGCAGCTCCTGCCGTTCCGACTCGGCCAGCTCGGAAAAATCGCGGATGTGAATGCCCTGTTCCGCCAGCTTGGGCACCAGTTCCTGCCGGAAGCAAGTGTGCAATTTTCGAATCAGGGGGCGCAGGTGGCTCGAGATCTGCTGCAACTGCTGCTGCGGTGTGAGGCCATCTGGGGTTAGCACCAACACGCCCGTTTCCAACTGACGACGGATCACCGCCACCCGCACCATGAAAAATTCGTCCAGGTTGCTCTCAAAGATGGCCAGAAACTTCAGCCGCTCCAGCAGCGGTGTGCGCTCATCCAGGGCCTCGTGCAAAACCCGGGCATTGAATTCAATCCAGCTCAGCTCCCGGTTGAAATACTGCTCCGGCAGAGCATAGCCCTCTTGGATGGGTGTAGTCCGGATCCCTGGTTGTCCGGCATCAGGGGGGCAGCCCGTCGTGTCGGGGTTGCAAGGTGGCCAGGAAGGGTCAGTTTCCTTGGGACGCGGAGTCATGACGACAGAGGGCTGGGTTATCTCAAACACGTCAACAACAGCTGGAGCCGACCCAATCCTATCCTGCGGGGTTCTGCTGAGGCGAAGGAGAAGTGCCCAAGACGGGCTTGGGCGGACGTTCAGGCAACAATCCTTGAGAGCGCGTCAGAAGAATCACCTGGAGCAGGATCCCGATCAACAAAATGCGCAAAGGGCCAGCCCGGGTGGCCCACTGGGGCGGCAAACGGTTGGTGAGCCACTCGCTGCCCGACCACACCCCCCAAATTACCAGCGCTCCCAGCAAGGCGCCGCGATTGTTGCCACTGCCCCCCGCGATCAGCATTACCCAAACGATAAAGGTGGCAAACTCCGGTTGAAAGGCTTCTGGGCTGATGAAATTGACAAAATGGGCGTAGAGGGCCCCCGCCAACCCCATGAGCATGGATCCCAGCACAAACGCTTGCAGGCGAAACTGGAGCACATCTTTGCCGGCAGCCAGGGTTGCCGGTTCATCCTCGCGAATGGCCCGCAGCACCCGCCCCCAGGGGGAGCGATAGGCCCGCTCCGCAGCCCAATAGACCACCGCCAAAATGACCAGCACCAAGCCCAAGTAGAGAAGAGTATCCTGACCTGGGATCCAGCCGCGAAAGGGTCGTGGAATGCGGGTAATTCCCCGTACGCCATTGGTCAGCCAGCCCTCATTTCTCAGGATTTGGCTGATGATCTCAGCAATGCCGATGGTGGCGATGGCCAAGTAGTCGGAACGCAGCTTCAGGGTAATCAAGCCGATCAAAAAGGCAATCGCCCCGGCGACAGCCACAGCTATGGCAAAACCCACCCAAAAGGGCAGATTGAAGCCGCCCAAATGCTCGGCGCTTGGGGGTGTGGTTACAATGGCGCTGGCATAGGCTCCCACGGCAAAAAAAGCCCCCACCCCGATGTTGAACATGCCGGCGTAGCCCCACTGGATATTGAGGCCCAGCACCAGCACGCCGTAGATCCCCACCAAAATCAAAAAGAAAATGCCGTAGCTCAACATCAGACATCCCCCCCACCCGGGGATCCCAGTAATCCTGTGGGTCGGAAGATCAGCAGCAATACCAATATGGCGAAGGCCACCCCGGTTTTATAGGCCGGGTTGATCACCAAGGTCGAGAATTCTTCCGCCAGGCCAATCACCAGCCCTCCGGCAATAGCCCCGTAAGGGCGACCGATGCCGCCGAGAATGGCCGCTGCAAAAATGGGCAACAATAGCCGCCAGCCCATGGTGGGGTGCAGCCGGGTATCCATACCCAGGAACACACCTGCTGCACAGGCCAAAGCTGCGCCGATGGCCCAAGTCCAGAGGACGATCCGCTCTGTATCAATGCCGGTAATCTTGGCCAGCTCAAAATTGTCGGCCATGGCCCGCATCGCTTTGCCCACCCGCGTGCGTTGTAAGAAAAGATGCAGGGCCACCACCAACAGGGCTGTTCCCACCAGGATCACTGCCCAATCGGGCTTGATGCGCAGCTCTCCAAGCCGCCACGGCAACTGGATCCCGCTGCGGTACACCTGATTGTTGGGCCCCCAGATGATCTGCACCAGGCTGCGCAGAATCAGAGCGGTGCCAAAAGAAGAAATGAGCAAGATCACCGGGGCCTCCCGGCGCAGGCGGCGATAAATGAGTTGGTCGATCCCAACTGCACAAAGTACCGTGGCCAAAGCTGCCGGGAGCAGGCTGACCCCAATTGGCCAACCCAACCCAACAAATGTCAGGCCGAAGTAGGCCCCCAGGGTCATCAGATCCCCGTGGGCAAAGTTGGCAAAGCGCAAAATGCCAAAGGTCAGCGACACCCCAATTGCTCCCAGGGCGTAGATGCTGCCCAAGACAAGGCCGTAGATGAAAAGTTGCAACAGTTGGGTCACGCTTGCCCCCAAAAACACTTTGCCCTGATAATGCCACGGGTTTGCCGAGAGCGGGATCCGGCTCAGCGCAGCGGAAGGATACGGCTGATCGCGCCAGCGGGACGGAGTCCTAAGAAAGCTAGGGTAGGGGAGAGCGCCCACAAGGAAGAAGATCCATGCAGTCCAGGTCTTTGTCCATCCTCAGCTCCCTGGCAGCTTTGGCCCTGTTGAGCCTTGCCTGCGGAGCGCTGGAGCCATCCCCAGACAGGGATCCCACACCTGCGGATCCCATTCCCACTCCCCAGTTAATCTACGAAGACATCACCCTCACCCAGGCCAGACCGGATGGTGCCATTCTCTGGCGCTTACAGGCTCGCCTGGCCGAATATGAGTCCCCCCCAGAAAATGGTGCCGCTCCTGTGCAGTTGGGATCCGCCCATTTGCAGGCCGTTCAGGGGGAATTCTTCGACGAAGACAACCGCGCCATCCGCACCCGCGCCGAGCAAGGCTCTGCCTACCCCGGCGAACGACGTCTGGAATTGAGGGGTCAAGTCGAGGTGGAATC
>NZ_JANSIC010000168.1:0-5691 GCF_047461955.1 Synechococcus sp. R55.7 | reverse complement strand
AGGGATCCCCGATGGCCACTGCCGCTTGCGGGGACGGATTTGCGACACTGCTTATCTAGGGGCTTTCATTCGCTATCAGGTATGGGTGTCGGGCTGTGAGGTGAAACTTTTGGCTGTGCAACCCAACCCCGGCCTGAATTTGCAGCAGTTGCCGGAAGGGACGGAGGTGACTTTAAGTTGGGATCCCAGCCGGATGCACCGCATCCCCGAATAGGGCTCTCAATCCCGATCTCCTCTGGAGCTTGTCTATCCGGCGTCGGCGCTATCTTGCAGGCAGTTGACACTCCCGCCGACTGAAGTCGAGGGATTCTTACGTAGCCCAGAAACGGGCTCGCAACGGCGTTGTCAAAGGGAGAAAAACGGGCCATGATGCGCATTTCCATCCAGCCGGGGAGCGGGATCCCTGGCTCCGTGCAGCTCTTTAATTTGCTCTGCTTCGCCATTGCCTGTGGGCAGTTTCCTCCCGGCTGCCGCCTGCCCAGCACCCGTCAATTGGCCATGCAAACGGGCCTGCACCGCAATACCATCCACAAGGTTTACCACCAACTCGAGGCTATGGGCCTGGTGGAAACCCGCGCTGGATCTGGCATTTACGTGAGCCGCTCCGCCCGCCAGGTGGTTAACTACTCTCGCGGCCTGGGGGAAAACCTGGATCGATCCCGACAGGTCCTGGAGCAGGTGCGCCAGGGCATCGACCAGCTGCTGCAGCAGGGGTTTTCTTTGGAGCAGGTGCGGGATCTGCTGCTAGCGGAGATCGATTGGCGATTGCGCTGCAGTGCCCAAGTGCTGGTGTGTGTGCCCAACCGGGATTTGGGTACAGGACAACTGATGGCCCAGCAAATCCAGCAGACTTTGGGCATCCGGGTCCAGTTGGTGCCCCTGGAGGAGCTGGCCACCGTTCTGGATCAGATCCATTCCGGCACTGTGGTGACGCTGCACTATTTTCTCAGCGCCGTCGAGGCCATTGCCCAACCCCGGGGGGCCCGTGTTCTGACGGTGGAGGTGTCCGACTACGCCCGCGAAATTGCCCTGATCCGCCAATTGCCTTCCTACGCCTGTCTGGGGCTGGTGAGCATCAGCACTGCCCTGCTGGAGGTTGCCGAGGTGATCGTCCACAGTCTGCGGGGAGACCTGCTGGTGCTGACGGCAGTGATCTCGGATACGGAACGGGTGGGATCCCTAATCCGCCGCGCCCATACGCTGATTTGCGATGAGGCCAGCTACCCCACCCTGCGGGTCTTGGTGCGCCAAGCCCGAGCCGATCTAATCCGCACACCCAACCTAGTCTGCGCCACCCCCCACATCGGAGAAGCAGCCATGGCCGAGCTGCGACGGGAACTGGGTGGGATCCCTGGAGCCGGAGGAGATGGGGACGCAAGCAGTAGCAGTTTGCAAGGCAAAGAAACCCATTAAGCCTTGTTGCAGGTGAGCCATTTTGCGGATGACAGGCTGCCCGATATCGCGTTTAAGTGGAAATACGGTAAAAGCTTACTCACTTTGATTCATCGCTGATCAGTCTTTACACGCATGGTGATCCTCGACTACGCCTCCGTCAATCACGACTATGTGGCGGTTACACGGGAAGGTTTCTGGGAGGCCATCCGCTTCCAGAACCATTTTTATGTTTTCAACCGGGGCTTTTCTCAGCTGCAAGAGGCCATCGCCAGTTGCCGCTACGACATGGATCACGGATCCCTGATCAGCCTCGTGGTGGTGCGCCCTCGGAGCTATGAGGTGTGGTCACAGGTGGGATCCGACATTCCCGTCTTGCCGAAGCAACTCTTGAGCCCCACAGCCAGGGACTCCGTCTCGCCGGCGCGCCAGTGCTCCGCACCCCTGTCACCAGCGCGGAAGCGTCGCATAGCAATGACGGCTCCATCGGGGCCCGAACGTCCTTTCTGGTCTTTCTGGGGCTGGGGATCCAAGGCTTATGTGGTGGATGGCGAGCCGGCTGCACCCCAGTCTTTGTTCCACCACAGCCCTCGGCCCTACAACGCTCTACAGGCCTAGGCCGGAATCGGTTTCAGGGAACAGGACGGCTCCACGTGCAAATTGAGATCCGGCTCTTCCACCAGCAAGGGCACGCGCTCGGCCACTTCCAGGCCAAATCCTTTCAAGCCGCTGATGTGGCGAGAGGTATTGCTGATCAGGCGCATTTTGCGCACCCCCACATCCCGTAGGATCTGGGCTCCGATGCCGTAATCGCGCAAGTCCATCGCCACCGGTGGCGCGGTTTCAGAAAGTCCCAGATCTTGCCGGGCGTAGGACTTGATTTGCTCGATGAGACTCAGCTCCTGCTCTTGCCGGCGCAGGTACACCAGTACCCCCTTGCCTTGGTGGTCGATCATCTTCAGGGCCGCTGTCAATTGGCGGCGACAATCGCAGCGCAGGGATCCCAGCGCATCCCCTAGGGGACACTCCACATGGACGCGCACCAGGACGGGCTCAGCGGCAAATTGGGTCGGATCCCCTTTCACCAGGGCCAGGTGCTCGACTTGGTTGAGGCTATCGCGGTAGCCGTAAACCCGAAACTGGCCAAACTCCGTTGGCAGGGTGGCGGCAGCCTCTCGGTGAACCAGTTGTTCGGTGCGCAAGCGGTACTCGATGAGGTGGGCGATGGTGATGATCTTCAAATCGTGCTGACGGGCATATTCGATCAACTGGGGCAGGCGGGCCATGGAGCCATCCGGGTTTTGGATCTCGCAAATCACCCCTGCCGGATACAGCCCGGCCAACATCGCCAGATCCACCGCCGCTTCCGTATGGCCAGCCCGTTTGAGTACTCCGCCCTCCCGTGCCCGCAGCGGAAAGACATGCCCAGGCCGGCGCAGATCTTCCGGTCGCGTGTGCGGGTGAATGGCCGCCTGAATGGTGCGAGAGCGATCGGCAGCGGAAATGCCGGTGGAAACTCCAGCCTCTGGCCCAGCATCAATGCTGACGGTGAAGGCAGTTTGGTTGCTGTCGGTGTTCTGCCCCACCATCAGCGGGATCTTCAGCTCATCGAGGCGGGATCCCTGCATGGCCAGGCAGATAAGGCCCCGCCCGTAGGTGGCCATGAAGTTGATAGCTTGGGGCGTGGCAAACTGGGCAGCACAGACCAGATCCCCTTCGTTTTCTCGGTTTTCGTCATCGACCACGATGACCATGCGACCACACTTGAGGTCTTCGAGGGCTTCGGGGATGGAGTGGAAGATCGTTTCTGTCTCGGCCTGCGGGATGGCACTCATGGAAAAGGGGACGCAAAAAGGGAAAACCTGGCACAGCCGGCTCTGGGCACCGGATCTGCCGGATCTATGCTAGAGCAAACCGGGCGACAGGTAGGGATCCCAAGGCAGAGTCAGTACTTGGGAATCGAGGGATCGTAAGCCTCTGCCCAGGCGAGGATCCCCCCGCGCAGGTTTTTTCCTTGGATCCCAGCAGCTTGTAGGATCTTCAGGGCTTTGGCCGAGCGTGCCCCACTCTTGCAGTGGACGATCAGCTCTGAGCCGTTAAGGAGGCGACGCACCTGCTCCACCCCATCGCCATTTTCAATTTGGGGCAAGGGGATCAGGTGAGCACCAGGGATCCGGCCTATCTCCCACTCATTTGGGTTGCGCACATCGACCAACACAAAGTCTTGGTGAGCATCCATCCGCGCTTTCAGCTCGGCCACAGTGATCTCGGGGATCTCTGTCTGGCCAGCTTGTTCTGTGGCTTGGGCTGGCGGGATCCCGCAGAACTGCTCATAGTCGATAAGCTGGGTGATGGGAGGAGTGGCGGGGTTTTTGCGCAGCTTCAGCTCCCGGAAGCTCATGTTCAGGGCATCGTAAAGCAGCAGCCGCCCACTTAGGGTTGTGCCCACGCCCAGCAGGAGCTTCACGGTTTCGGTAGCTTGAATAACACCGATGATGCCGGGGAGGATCCCCAACACTCCCCCTTCGGCGCAGGAGGGCACCAGTCCTGGTGGGGGCGGCTCGGGGTAGAGATCCCGGTAGTTGGGCCCATCTTCGTAGTTGAAGACCGTCGCTTGTCCCTCGAAGCGGAAGATCGAGCCGTAGACATTGGGCTTGCCCGTCAACACACAGGCATCGTTCACCAGGTAACGGGTGGGGAAGTTATCGGTGCCATCCACAATCACGTCATAGTTGGCAAACAGCTCCAGTGCGTTGTGGGCCTTCAGGGCGGTGTTGTAAACATCCACTTGACAGTGGGGGTTGATCTCCAGGATGCGGTTCTTGGCCGATTCCACCTTCGGCTTGCCCACCCAGGAGGTGCCGTGGATCACCTGCCGCTGCAGGTTGGACACATCCACCACATCAAAATCGACAATGCCGATCCGCCCCACGCCGGCTGCCGCCAAGTACAGCAACAGGGGCGAGCCAAGGCCGCCTGTGCCGATGCACAGCACTTTGCCCGCTTTCAGCCGCTTCTGTCCTTCTAGGCCCACCTCGGGCAGGATCAAATGCCGAGAAAACCGCTCCATCTCTTCGCGGGAGAGGCTAACTTGGCTGGTATCCAGGTTCAACATGCTCACAACCCTCCGGCAATAGCAGGAACGATGCTGATGACGGCTTGTTCTCCCACGGGGGTGTTGTTGCCTTGGGGCAACGTGCGCACATCCTCGTCGTTGAGGTAGACATTGACAAAATTGCGCAGCTTCCCATCCTCGGTGTAGAGGTGGCGCTTCAGCTCGCCATAGCGGGCGATGAGGTTGCCCATCACTTCGCCAACATTGCTGCCCTCGATCTCGACAGCTTCCAGGTTGTCGGTGTAGGGGCGCAGGGGAGAGGGGATCAGAACTTTGGTTGCCATGGGAGTTCGGGGAGAGATCTTGGGTATCTACTGGAGACTTTTGAGGATCCAGAGGATCTGGGCTGACCTATCCGTTTGTCGATCTTGTTGGGGCTGTCTACTGACTTTGAGGATTCAGCTATGTTACAGACAAGGTTCAGCACTAGACTACCGCTTTTTCCGGTGGTACCCATCCCAGCTTTCAAGGATCCCAACTGAACTTAGCCGTGAACTTCAGCCTCAAACAGCGGCAAAGCCCAAACGACTCTAGCTTGCCAAAGCCGGGAGCGAGGGGATCCAGATGTCTTCCAGCATCTGCATCGGCTCCCGTTGGGGCTGCTCCTGCTCATCCAAAACCCAGCTCACCACCTCTTCTGCCTTGCCCTCGCGCACACTGACGATCACACAGGAAAAGCCCCAAGGAAAAGCATGCTGCCGATCAAACTCGGAGGGGATGGCCGCATGGTTGGGATGGGAGTGATAGGTGCCCAGGATCCCCAGCCCTTTGCGCACCGCGTGGTCGTTGGCCCGCTTGAAATCCGCCGGATCGATCAAAAAGCGGCGGCGGCTGGATTCCCCGTCTGCCAGAGGGTTTTCCGCTTGATCCCAGGTGTTGGTCACCGACCAAAGCTCGTGGATGATCTTGTCGGATCCCCGGATTTCCCCAATTAAAATGCCGCAGCTCTCGTGGGGAAAGGCTTGTTCGCCGTGCTGGCGGATGCTGTGAAGGTGGTCTGCCGAGAGGTAGAGGGCCATGAATCTCGCCTTTGCCGATGGAGTTACCGTTCTTTTATTCTGGCACAAGTTGGCCGGGGATCCCTCAACTTAGCTACAGCGGATGCCATTGGGGCGCAACGGGCAGGCCGTTCCGCAGAGGCCGCCGCTGCTGAAAATGTTCGGCCACCAGTGTGGCGCGGTCAG
>NZ_JANSIC010000167.1:3003-5701 GCF_047461955.1 Synechococcus sp. R55.7 | reverse complement strand
TTGGCCTCACGGGAGCTATTCTGGCATTTCCTCCCGTTGACGGGATCCCCATCCTCCTACCAGCCCAGTACAGTTCCCCTTCTGGGAAAGCATGAGAACCTGAGCTTTGGGAATTTTTGGCTACAAAATCGAGCGCTGCCCTTCTGGGCTGATACCAATAATGGTGAGCTGGCAATCCAACACTTTGAAACCGTACTTTTCTGCCACCTTCTGGGTGATGTTAAGAATGGCGTTGTTTTTGAACTCGATCACCTTGTTGGTCTTGACGCACACCAGATGGTGGTGGTGGTGGGGGGCCGGCTGGTTGATCTCGTAATGTTTGTGCCCTTCGGTCAGTTCCAGTTCTCGCAAAATGCCCATGCGGGACATCAGCTTGACGGTGCGGTAAATGGTGGAAAGGCTAATGTTGTGGCCTTCTTCCCGCAACTTTTTGTGCAACTCCTCCGCGCTCAGATGCGTGCCCTCAGGCAAGTTTTGAAACGTTTGCAGGATGATCTCCCGCTGCCGAGTGGCTCGCCAGCCTTTGGCATTGAGCTCTGCCTTGAACGCCTCTTCGGTGTAGACCATGATGCCGCCCCTCCGCTGTTGGGCAACGTCGCCGTAACAGTCAATAAGTTCTGTAATTGATAATAACTTCATTTATGACGACACCACCCGACTTGGTTGCTGAAGACATCGTTCAGGCTCAGTTCAGGCCCAATAGAACAGGGACGCAACTGAGGCGCATGGGCTGCCGGGAGAGCCTCGGGAAGGGTGCGGGAAACCCAATCCCTCATCCATCCGGGATGAGCTAGCCTACAGAGCAGGGCTATGTGGCGGACTGTTTCTGGTGTTCGGGCGCGCCTAGGCTAACATACTCAAGAAAAGGCCCGCGGCATCCTGACAGCGTTGGCAAGCGTAGTGATCGGGGAAGGAAAACGAAAATGCGGTTTGAGCAGCCCAAAACCTATTCCATTTCTCTGGGTGGCTGGGGGTTCTGGCTGGGATCCCTGGCGTTGGCAGCTTTGCTGACCAGTGTCGGGCTGGGGTGGCTGGTCGCCGGATTGGTGGCTCTGTTGCTGTTTTTGCTGTCCTTGCCGGTATTGGTGCTCCTGGCCTTTCGCTGGTGGGCGCGCCGCTGGATTACCACCGATCGCTGCCCGGTGTGTGGGTCAGAATCGCAAGCCATTGAGGGCAGCCATTTCTTTTGCCCCAATTGTGGAGAGCCGCTGTTTGTTGCAGACGGACGTTTTTATCGGCAAACGCCCCCCGGCACCATCGATGTAGAGCCTGTGGAAGAGGGTGGCTGGGAATTGACGAGCTGATGCCCCCTCGGTTGCCGGGATGTTTAGAGGGTGTTTTCCGTGAAAAGTGCTATGCCTGCGGCACCCCATGGTGCTACACAACACTGTTGCTCCGCAACGCTGACGCCACGGCACGAACGACATCTGTGGGGCTGGCCCGGTAGGCGGCTGGTTTCGAGCTGGGTTGGGCTGCTCTCGGCGGCCACTCTGTTGCTGAGTTTGTCTCCCACTTCTCAGGCGACGGAGCAGGGATCCCTGCAACCTCAGGTGGAAACCTATCTGGCTCAGTTGGCCGGTCGGGGGTTTTCGCCCGCGGCTCAGGGGGTTTGGCTGCAGATGGAGGATCCTTCGCCTCAGCGGGACAGAATCCTTGTTTTGGGACAGCATCAGGGATCCACACCCTTGCCGGCTGCTTCTTTGACCAAGGTGGCAACGACCCTGGCCGCTTTGCAGCACTTTGGCCCGCAGCACCGCTTTGTTACCACCTGGCTGGCCACTGGCCCCTTAACTGCTGAGGGAGTTCTACAGGGGGATCTCTGGGTTCTGGGGGGGGAGGATCCCTTGTTCGTCTGGGAGGAAGCCTTCTCCGTCGGCAACCTGCTCAATGCCTATGGGATCCGCCAGGTGCGCGGGGATCTGGTGGTGGTGGGCCGCTTTTACATGAACTTTTCCCGGGATGTGGCGCAATCGGGATCCCTGTTGCGGCAGGGGCTGGATGCGCGGCGCTGGCCGCCAGAGGCGGAGGCCCAATTTCAAACCTTACCCCCCGGCACACCCAGACCGCAGGTGGAGATTTTGGGCTCGGTGCGGGTTGCCCAGCAGATCCCGCCCGGCGCTCAGGTTTTGCTCAGACATGAGTCCCCCCCCCTCATTCACCTGGTCAAGCTGATGAACCTCTACAGCAACAACTCCATGGCCGAGATGTTGGCCGATGCGGTGGGGGGAGCAGACCAAGTGGCCCAAATCGCCCGGGCCATCGCCGGGATCCCGGCAGAAGAGCTGCAACTGATCAACGGCTCCGGGTTGGGGGTGGAAAACCGCATTTCGCCGCGGGCCAATGTAGCTTTGCTTCGAGCGATCCAATCTCTTCTGGAGGAGCAGGGGCTCTCTCTTGCCGATGCTTTTGCCGTCGTCGGCCAGGATGTGGGGGTGTTGGAGCGGCGTCTGTTGCCAGGGATCCTAATTGCCAAGTCGGGCACCTTGAGGAGCGTCAGCACCTTGGCGGGTGTACTGCCAACCGCGCAGGGGGACATTTGGTTTGCCCTGATGAATGGCGGATCCGATCTGGTCGGCTTTCGCACCCAGCAGGGACAATTCCTCAGCCAGCTCCAGTCCCAATGGGGATCCCCTGCCACCTTGCCTGAGCGTTGGATCCCTCGCTCTGGGGATACGGGATCCCGCACGGAGCTGAACCC
>NZ_JANSIC010000167.1:0-2903 GCF_047461955.1 Synechococcus sp. R55.7 | reverse complement strand
GTCAACAGCCCTCAACCCAGAAACCTCGTCCAGCAATTCCCGATGGGGCGTACAGGGATCGAACCTGTGTAAGGCAAATTATGAGTTTGCTGCCTAAACCGCTCGGCCAACGCCCCTGATTCTTTTACTCTAGCGCCCTTGTCTCCTCCAGAAGCGGCTGAAAACAGGATAAGCTGCATGTCGGTGGTTAGGATCTGACGCCATGGCTGCGCCGCGTTCTTGGCAGGGGCAAATGGCCCTGGGCTTGGGGTTGATTGCCTTGTCCTCGGCTCTCTGTTTTGGCTTCTTGGCCGTTGGGCAGCACTATCTCTACGGGGATGGATCCGCTGTGGATTTCCAGCCTGCCGGGGAGAGTTTGGCTTTGTCTCCCGCCCCCAGTACTGGGCCTCCGACGGCACTGCCCCTCACTACCCCCCCCTCTTCCGACAGCAATCTTCCTGAGGGATCCCCACTGCAACTCTGGTTTGTTACTTTTTTAACCGTGTTTGTGGCGGAAATGGGCGACAAAACCCAGTTGGCAACCTTGCTCATGAGTGCCCAATCCCAATCTCCTTGGGCGATCTTTTTCGGTTCCGCCGGTGCCTTGGTGACCGCCAGTTTTTTCAGCGTGGTGCTGGGAGAAGGTCTGGGCCAAGTCATTCCCCCGGGCTGGCTACAATGGTTGGCGGGTGCAGGGTTCCTGGTGATCGGGGGCTATGTATTATGGCAGGAGTGGCGGGGGAACAAGCTCCCAGAGGGCTAGCCTCCCTGAGCAGCCGATGCCAACCCGGCAGGACAGAGTGAAGAACAACCGAGGAACGTGTTGATCCAAGACAACGACAGCCGAACCCCGTCTTTTTTGCTGCGGCAAATGGCCGGACGGGCCGCCCTAGTGAGCTTTGGCTCGATTCTGCTGGCCGAAATGGGCGATAAAACCCAATTGGCGACCCTGCTCCTCAGTGCCCGCTCGCAAAACGCTGGGGTAATCTTTTTGGGCGCTGCTGCTGCTTTGATCAGCACCAGCCTAATTGGGGTGTGGGCAGGAGCTTGGGTGGCCCGCCTGATCCCACCTCGCTGGATCAAAACCCTGGCAGGCGTGGGGTTTGTTGTGATGGGCCTAGTCTTGTTGTGGGGATCCCTGCCCATAGCCGGCTGAGCAGAGGGCTTCAGGATGGCTTCGGCAAAGCGTGATAGGATTAAGAGCGCCTCACTTTGACACTTCAAACTGAGGACCTTCACTTGAGTCCGGACAACCGGTCAGGAAAACCAGCATGGCCAAAAAACGCAATCTGAAGCGGGAAAAAGCCGAGCGCAACCGCGAATATGCCAAACAGTTCCAAAAAAGTCGTGCTCGCAATGGCCGCCGCTTCCGTTCTGCCCCCCGCGACAACGAGGCCAGCGCTGGCGAAGAACAGCAGTAAGGTTGTTTTTGTCGAGATGCTCTGTCGGTCAATCCTGTGAGCGGAGCTAGTTCAACAAACCTGCTATCGTATGCAGGGGTGGGCCGGAGCGGATAAGCATGAAATATCGACGGATTCTACTGAAGTTGAGTGGTGAAGCCCTGATGGGGGAGCGCCCCTACGGGATCGACCCCGAGGTCTTGAAGTCCATTGCCGGCGAAGTGGCCTCAGTGGTACGGGCCGGTGTGCAGGTGGCGATTGTGGTGGGAGGGGGTAACATCTGGCGCGGGCGCAAAGAGGCGGCTGCCCAAGGGATGGATCAGGCTTCTGCCGACTACGTAGGGATGCTGGCCACCGTCATCAACGCCTTAACCCTGCAGGATGCCATTGAGCGAGCCGGGATCCCCACCCGGGTGCAGACGGCCATCGCCATGCAGGAGGTGGCGGAGCCCTATATTCGTCGCCGCGCCATTCGTCACCTGGAAAAGGGGCGGGTGGTGATTTTTGGGGCAGGATCTGGCAACCCCTTCTTCACCACCGATACCACTGCGGCCTTGCGGGCGGCGGAGATCGATGCCGAGGTGATTTTCAAAGCCACCAAGGTGGACGGAGTTTACGATGCGGATCCCAAGACTCACCCTCAGGCCCGCCGCTACGATGTCCTCAGCTATCAGGATGTGCTGAACCGCGATCTGCGGGTTATGGACAGCACCGCCATCGCCCTCTGCAAGGAAAATCAATTGCCCATCGTGGTCTTTGACCTGACTACCCCTGGCAATATTTATCGAGTGGTGCAGGGAGAACCCATCGGCACTTGGATCGGACAGCGGACGGTCGAGAACAACGGGATCCCCAGCCCAGGAGAGTTGATCCCAAGTTAGGGGGGAAATCGGCCTTGAGAGTCCGGCGACGCCCTAGCCAGGATTGAGTCCGAAGGATAGCCTGGCTCAAGGGTGTGCTCAGGCCGTTTGGAGGGAAAGGCAATGACAGATCAGGTTCAGCATTCGGCCCAAAAGGATCCCGTCTTGCCCAAATGCTCTGCTGCCCAAGGCGCTATACCCAGGTCACCCCATGTTGCTACGCAACGCTTACGCGAACGCTGGGGTCGGCGTCTTTTGCAGAGCTTGATTTTCCTGTTGGTTCTGGTCGGGGGATTGGGCTACTGGCAGTGGCAGACCTGGCTCCAGCCGGTGGGCGGCCCAGAACCGATCCAAGTAACAATCCAGCCGGGCAGCAGCAGCCGTCTGATCGGGCAAAAACTGCGCCAAGCAGGGGTGATTCGCTCAGCTCTGGCTTGGGAGCTGTGGAGCCGCACCTTCGGGCGCGACTGGGTGTTTCAGGCGGGCACCTACGCTTTGGATCCCAACCAGGACATGCTGGCCGTGGCCCAGCAACTGCGGCAGGGAAGGATCCTGCAAAGACGTCTGACCATCCCGGAGGGTTGGCGCATCGAGCAAATGGCAGAGGCTCTGGCCCAGCGCAACTGGCTGGCAGCCGATGCCTTCATTGCCGTGACCCGGGTGA
>NZ_JANSIC010000166.1:4492-5739 GCF_047461955.1 Synechococcus sp. R55.7 | reverse complement strand
GCTCTTTCCCAAAAGACAAAGGGAATAGGAATCCAAGTTTCACTGCCGTTGAGAATGGGTCGGTTGCGCCGCTTGTATCTGGGTGCCACTTGAAATAGTAGGTATAGCATCTTTTTCGAGAGTTTGAAATAAAATACCGATTTTTGGGCCACTATTTTGTTTTGTCGACCAAGTTTAAGTTTGCCGATCAACATCAGGGTTTTGGCCGGAGCGCAGCCGTTCAATTTCTTCTCTTGCCCGCTGGATAGCGCCGCAGTTGTCTACTGCTGCCCAGGTGGAGGCCAGAAACAGTCCGGGTAGGGAAACCTCTCCCTCGTCGTCGCTAAACAACACGCCAAGGAAGAAACACCAGCCCAGAAAAACCATCAAAGCTTTCCACCGCCGCGTGTAGAGGTAGGCTCCGAAGGCAAGCAGAATAGACAGAAGGATCACCATCCCCTCGGACTTTTGAGAAAGGGCATAGGTGCGCCGCACCTCTTCATCTCTGCGCTTTTGATCTTCTTGCTGGAGCAACTCTTGCAGATGCTTGTCCATAAGGCCGCCTCAAAATCGGACGGCCTTATCTTAAAAATCCTGGGAAGACCCTTGTTCAAAACAACTTTTCGGGATCCCACGGCAGAAGAAGAGAGGCGAGACTGGTCATCGCCCCTTCCTTCTGTAGAATGGGAAAGCCTCTCTCTAGTTGCAGGCTACAAGGCCCGGACGGACTCTGCCATGACCTCAGCTTCTTTTGCTTTTTCCCCTCGTGTTTTGGATCCTCTCGACCCTCAAGTGCGTCCGGATCCCCAGGGGCGGTTTGGGCCGTTTGGGGGCAGGTTTGTGCCGGAAACCTTGATGAGCGCCCTAACGGAGCTGGAGGAAGCCTTTGAGCATCACTGGCGGGATCCCGACTTTCGCGCCGAGTTTCACAACCTGTTGCGGGATTTTGTTGGGCGGCCCAGCCCCCTCTACTTTGCCCAGCGGCTAACCGAATACTACGGCGGCCCGCAGATCTATCTCAAACGGGAAGATCTCAACCACACCGGCGCCCACAAGATCAACAACGCCCTTGGCCAAGTGCTGCTGGCGGTGCGCATGGGCAAGCGGCGGATCATTGCCGAGACTGGCGCCGGCCAACATGGGGTGGCCACGGCAACCGTGTGCGCCCGCTTTGGCCTAGAATGCGTCATCTACATGGGGGCACTGGATATGGAGCGGCAGGCCCCCAACGTGCAGCGAATGCGCCTGCTGGGTGCTGAGGTGCGGGG
>NZ_JANSIC010000166.1:0-4392 GCF_047461955.1 Synechococcus sp. R55.7 | reverse complement strand
GTGGTCAACTGTTCTGGGCGCGGCGACAAGGATCTAAACACCGTTTTCAAGTATTTGCAGCAGCGGGGACGTAGCTTTTAGAGTACGGTTGTTGTGACCACCAACGGGATTCTCTTGGGTGTTCACCTGCCGAGTTCACTTCACGGTTCGATTGCTGGGTCTTCAAGGACTCCGTCCCGCTAACGCGATCGGCCTGCTCCTGGCTGCGGGGCTGGGCTTGTGGACGGGATCCCTGCCGCAGCCTTCTGAGACAACTGCCCCTGTTCCTCCGCCGGAGTCCATGGGTGCCTCGCACCGCTTACGGGATCGCACTGGCGGGACGGAGTCCGATTCAGAAGGGATCCCCTCTCCCAGCCGGCGACAACCTCTCCCTGACACCCTGCCGGCGCTGGCGCGTCAGGCCATTGCCTACTACTTCGCCACCGGCCAGGTGCTGCCACCTCCAGAGGAGATCCCGCCCCACTGGCGGCGCTCTGCGGGGGTTTTTGTAACGGTGAGTACAGAGGGTCGGCCCCGCGGCTGCTGGGGCAGCTTGGATCCCAGCGGCGAGGACCTGGTCAGGGCCACCATCCGGGCGGCGGTGGGGGCAGTCACCCGCGATTGGCGCTACGTACCTCTGCAACCCGGGGAGCTGGAGTCGGCCTCCATTCAGGTAGCCATTGTGCGGCGGGTGGTGCCCATTGCGTCGGCGGGACGGAGTCCTTTTGCCGCTGTGGAGCAGGTGGATCCCACCCGCATGGGCCTATTTGTCCGCTCTGGAACCCGGGGAGCGGTGTTGCTGCCGGGAGAGGCTTTGACGACAGAATGGCAGCTTGCTACCGCTAAGAGGTTGGCCGGGATCCCTGCCGACCAGCCGGTGGAGCTGTTTCGCGTGGAGGCAGAGCTGCTGCATGAGTTTTGAGGAGGGGGCAGATCTCAGCGCTTCGCACCGTTGTCGTGAATGGCTGGCAGCCGTGCTGGGCAACACTCACGTGCGCTGGGGCTGGTTTGTGGAGGAGACCCTGGTGAAGGTGGAGCAGTTTCCTGCCCACCAGCCCTTGTCCTGGCCGCAGCAGACAGAGCTGTGGCTGGCTCCTGTGGGCTCTGCTCCCCTGCCGCCGGAATCCCCTTGGGTGCATCGATTGGAGCTATCGCAGGTGCCGCTGCGGGATCCCTACCCGGGGTTGGGGCTGGATCGGGCTTTGGCCCTGTGGGCTGCTGGGATCCACTACGGCTGGCCCTGTTTGGTCATCGACGCGGGTACTGCCCTGACCCTCACAGGAGCTGACTCTGAAGGATCCCTGGTGGGAGGGGCCATCTTGCCCGGCCTGGGGTTGCAGGCGCAGGCGTTGGCTGATCACACAGCCCTGCTGCCCAAAGTGCAGTGGGATCCGCAGGATCCCTTGCCCCCTCGCTGGGCCAACGACACCGTGGCTGCCATCCGCAGCGGCATCCTCCACACCCTCTTGGCTGGCTTGCGCGAGTTCATTGCCGACTGGCGTCGCCGCTTTCCCCAAGGCCCCCTGCTGCTGACCGGCGGGGATGGGAAGTGGCTCCACCCTCACTTGGGCCCGCTTGACCCAGAGCTGCGCTGGGATCCCCACCTGGTGTTGCGGGGAATTGCCGGCTGCCGCCAGCTGCACCGCACTGCCCGCCACTCCCCTAGTGCAGAATAGAAAACAGTCTCTCCCAGCCGCCTGCGAGTAACGGCTTCTTGCTTGGGGATCCCATGGCCAACGGCAACTCCTTCGGTGTCCTGTTTTGCGTGACCACCTATGGCGAGTCCCACGGGGGGGCGGTGGGGGTGGTGGTGGATGGCTGCCCGCCGCGGCTGCCCTTGAGCGAGGCCGACATTCAGGCAGAGCTGGATCGGCGGCGTCCTGGCCAGAGCCCCATCACGACGCCCCGCCAGGAAGCGGATCGCTGCCAGATCCTCTCCGGGGTTTTTCAGGGCTTTACGCTGGGCACCCCCATCCACATCCTGGTGCGCAACCAGGATGCCCGCCCCCAGGACTACCAGGAGATGGCCACCACCTTCCGCCCTTCCCATGCCGATGCCACCTACCAGGCCAAGTACGGCATCCGCAACTGGCAGGGGGGCGGACGGGCCTCAGCGCGAGAAACCATTGGCCGGGTGGCTGCCGGGGCCATTGCCAAGAAGATCCTGCGCCTAGCGGCAGGGGTGGAGATCCTGGCCTACGTGCAGCGGGTAAAAGACGTGGAAGCCCAGGTGGATCCCAGCTCGGTAACTGCAGAGCAGGTGGAGGCCAACATCGTCCGCTGCCCCGATCCCCAAGCGGCGGCGGCCATGATCCAAAAAATTGAGGAGGCGGCGCGGGAAGGGGATTCGCTGGGGGGAGTGGTGGAGTGTGTAGCCCGCCGCGTGCCCCGCGGACTGGGATCCCCGGTGTTTGACAAGCTGGAGGCCGACTTGGCCAAGGCGGTGATGTCCCTGCCAGCCAGCAAGGGGTTTGAGATTGGCTCGGGGTTTGCCGGCACCTACCTGACGGGCAAGCAGCACAACGACGAGTTTTACATGACCCCCGGCGGCTGGCGCACCCGCAGCAACCGCTCCGGCGGCATCCAGGGGGGCATCAGCAACGGCGAAGACATCGTCCTGCGGGTAGCCTTTAAGCCCACTGCCACCATTCGCCAGCCTCAAAACACCGTCACCCTCAATGGGCAAGAGACGGTTTTGGCGGCGCGGGGACGCCACGATCCCTGTGTCTTGCCGCGGGCAGTGCCGATGGTGGAGGCGATGGTGGCCCTGGTCCTCTGCGACCATCTGCTGCGCCACCACGCCCAGTGCGGATCCCTGGTCTTGCCGGAGGTGCCCCTCCCTGTCGCCGCTGCTCCCCAGGCCTAGGAGTCCCCGGCTATGGCCAAGGCCAAAACCGTCTGGGAGTGCAGCCAGTGCGGCGAGCGCTATGCCAAGTTTTTGGGCCGCTGCGACCATTGCGGCGCCTGGAACACCCTGACGGAAGTGGTCGTCGCCCCAGCGGCCAAGTCCCCACGGGCCCAAGCCCTCGCTCCTAGGTCCAACCGCGCCAATGGGATCCCCCGGTCGGCCCTCCCCCTCTCCCAGGTCTCCTCAGATCGCCACCCTCGCCTCTCCTCCGGCTATGGCGAGTTTGACCGGGTGTTGGGAGGTGGCATTGTGCCGGGATCCCTGGTGTTGATTGGCGGGGATCCGGGCATTGGCAAGAGCACCCTGCTGCTGCAGAGCGCTGCCCACCTGGCCAAGAGCGGGCCCATCTTATACGTGTCGGGGGAAGAATCAGCCCAGCAGATCAAGCTACGCGCCGAGCGGCTGGGGGTGGAAAGCGAGCAGCTCTACCTCTTGGCCGAGACCGACTTGGAGGCCATCGTGGCGGAGATCCAGGCTCTGCAACCGCAGGTGGCGGTGATCGACAGCATTCAAGCCATCTTCTGGGGGCAACTCACCTCGGCGCCGGGATCCGTTTCCCAGGTGCGGGAATGCACCGGCCTGTTAATGCGGCTGGCCAAAAAACTGGGGGTGGCTCTGCTGATTGTAGGCCATGTTACCAAAGACGGATCCCTGGCCGGGCCGAAGGTGCTGGAGCATTTGGTGGACACGGTCTTGTACTTTGAGGGGGATCGCTTCCAAAGCCACCGCCTATTGCGCGCCGTCAAAAACCGCTTTGGGGCAGCCCAGGAAATGGGTGTTTTTGAGATGACCGCCTCTGGCTTGGTGGAGGTGGAGAACCCCTCGCAGCTTTTTTTGAGTAGCCGGGATCAGGCCATGCCCGGAACAGCCACCATCGTTGCCTGCGAGGGCACCCGCCCCTTGGTGGTGGAAGTGCAGGCCCTAGTCAGCCCCACCAGCTACAGCTCCCCCCGCCGCACCTCCACCGGCATTGAAATCAACCGCTTTTTGCAGATCTTGGCCGTGCTGGAAAAACGGGTGGGGATCCCGCTTTCCAAATACGATGCTTACATCGCCTCTGCCGGCGGCATTCAGGTAGCCGAGCCAGCTGCCGACTTGGGGGTAGCAGTGGCCGTGGCCGCCAGCTTCCGGGATCGCCAAGTGGATCCTTTTACAGTCCTGATTGGCGAGGTGGGACTGGGGGGGCAGGTGCGCCCGGTGGCCCAGTTGGAGCAGCGCTTGAAAGAAGCCAGCAAACTGGGGTTTCGCCACGCCATCATCCCCAACAGCCCTGTGTTGTCGGATCACGGCCTGCGCCTGAGTCGGGTGCAGCGGGTGTTGGAAGCCCTGCTGGTGGCTGTGCCCGGTTCCCAGAGCGCAGAGTGAACATCCCCTTGCCTTCCACCCGTCGCCGGCTGCTGGGCTCTGCTGCGCCTATCTCCAAAGGCCAAGCAAGGACTCCGTCCCGCTAACGCGATTGGACTCCGTCCCGCTAACGCGATTGGACTCCGTCCCGCTAACGCGAT
>NZ_JANSIC010000165.1:0-5837 GCF_047461955.1 Synechococcus sp. R55.7 | reverse complement strand
GCTCAGAAGGAGAAACCGACCCCCACTCAGGAGCCGCAGGGGAAAATCAGCTCTCCGGCTCAAACACCTTCAGATCCACCACCTTCCCCCCTTGGAAAGTCCAGTGGGCAAAGGTGCCGGCCACCTCCCCATTCTCATCGAAGTTGATGGATCCAGAGGCGCCGGTGTAGAAGATGTCTTCCCCTTTGCCGATCAGCTCCACCGCCTTGGCCCACTCTCCGGGCAGGATCTCGGTGCCGGGGGGATTGGCCACTTCCCGCAAAGCATCCCGAACAGCGGTGCCGTCGGTGCTGCCGGCTTTCTGAATGGCCAGAGCCAGGACAAAAGCGGCATCGTAGGCGGTGTCGATGTAGGGGGTGGGGGGCAGCTCCCCGTAGGCGGCTTTGTAGGCTTCGGCAAAGATTTGGTAAGCCTTGCTATCGGTGAGGGCCTGGGGCGAAACGCCGATGGATCCCTCTAGCTTTTCGGCTCCCACCTGGGCTGCCACGTCGGGAGAGCGCATGCCATCGGTGAAGACAAAGCGGTCAAACAGCCCCTCTTCCAAAGCTTGCCGCAAAATGACCACACCGTTTTCGGGGTAGCCAATCAGCACCAATGCCTGGGGATCCCCTTCCTTCAGTTGGGTCAGCTCACTGCGATAGGAAGCCTTGCCGGGCTCGTAGGGAACCGACTTGGTGATGGTGCCGCCCCGCTTTTCAAAAGCCGTCTTAAAGCTGTCGGCCAGGCCCTGGCCATAGTCGTTGTTGATGTAGATGATGGCCAGGCGCTCCAGCTTCTCTTCACGGGTGATCTGGGCCAAGGCCACCCCTTGGTAGGCGTCGGAAGGAACCGTGCGAAACAGAAAATCGTTGTCCTCCAGGGTGGTGATGGTGGGGGCGGTGGAAGCGGGGGAAATTTGCGGGATCCGATTGGGAACAGAAACCGTCGTGGCCACCGGGATGGTGATGCCACTGCCCAAGGCGCCGATAATGCCGGCCACCTTCTCCACGGTGACCAACCGTTGAGCTGCGTCGATAGCCGGCTGAGCCGACGTCTGGTCATCCGCTTCGACCACTTGGGCAGGGGATCCCAAAATGCCACCGGCGGCGTTGATTTGGTCAATCGCCAGCTTGATCCCTTTGAGGCAGTTTTCCCCGAAGGCCTGCAGATCCCCGGTAAGAGACATCAAGGCCCCGATTTTGACCGGCCCCTGAGTGGCCTGCTGTGCCGTGCTGGGCAGCAGAGTGGTGGCAAGAGCAGCCGCCGTCAGGGCAGCCGCCGCTGCAAAGGCCCGTCGGGTGAGTTTGTTCATGGGAGACATAACCAACAACCTCCTATGAGGGAAGAGAAAGTAGAACTCAGATCCCAAAGGTCAAGTAAAGTCAAGTGTTGAGTCGTAGCAGTCAGACGTTGACTCACCTCAAAGCGTTCCCCACTTCCTCAAGAAAAGATGGCTCCGGGAAACAGGCGGGCCAGACTCAGGATCTCGCCCGTTCCTTGGCTGCTGTAGGGCTGGCTGCGGCCTCCAAAGGCAGTTGCCCCTGTAGGAATCCGGGAAGGATAATGGGCAAACTCGGCAATGGGCTCATTATGGGCTCATTATATGTTTGAAATACTGAACTCATCGGTCGGCGGGGTTTTCCCAAGGCAGCGGCGTGATTGTTATCGACGACATCTCCAAGCGGTTTGGCGGCATTAGCGCGGTGGATCACTGTTCCTTCCGCATCGAAACCGGTCGGATTACGGGCTTGATTGGCCCGAATGGGGCAGGGAAGACCACGCTCTTTAACATCATCGCCGGGTTTATTCGGCCCAGCAGCGGGCGCATCTGGCTAGATGGGGAAGACATCACCGGCCTGCCCCCTCACCATCTGTTCCGTCGAGGGCTGGTGCGCACCTTTCAGATCCCGCGGGAGTTTGGCCGCATGACCGTCTTGGAGAACTTGATGGTGGTTCCCCCCAACCAGATAGGGGAAAACCTGTTCGCCACTTGGTTCGGTTGGCGGCGGGTGCAACGACAAGAACGCAACCTGCAAGCTCGGGCGGAAGAGGTTCTGGAACGGCTGAACCTGATCCATCTGCGGGATCAACTGGCCATCACCCTTTCCGGCGGGCAAAAAAAACTCCTGGAACTGGGACGTACCTTGATGACCGATGCGCGGGTGATCCTGCTGGATGAACCGGGGGCCGGCGTCAACCGCACTCTGCTGGCGGATTTGATGCGTTTTATCGAGTATCTCAACCGCGAGCGCGGCTGCACCTTCTGCATCATCGAGCACGATCTGGATCTGGTGACCCGTCTCTGCGACCACGTGGTGGTCATGGCTGCCGGCAAGGTTCTCACCCAGGGATCCATGGAGGAGATCAAACAAAACCCAGCCGTGCGGGAGGCCTATTTGGGATCTGTGGCACTGGCCGACTCCCTAAACCCACCCCAACCCTCCCCTCTGCCTTCGGAGGGATCCCTCTCATGACCCCTTTGCTGGACATCCAGGATCTCTACAGCGGCTACCGGGGGGTGGACATCCTCAAAGGGATCCACCTGAAGGTGAACCCCGGGCAAATGGTGGTGATCATCGGCCCCAATGGAGCCGGCAAATCGACGGTGCTGAAATCCTTATTTGGCTTGGCCACCATCCGCTCAGGCCGAGTGCTGTTTCAGGGATCCGACATCACCCACCTGCCCGCTGAGCAACTGGTGCGACGGGGAATCGGCTTTGTGCCCCAGACCAACAATGTCTTTCCTTCCCTCACCGTGCAAGAGAACCTGGAGATGGGGGCCTTCATCCGACGCGACAACCCTGCCGCCCAACTGGAGCGGGTTTATGAGCTGTTTCCACCCCTGAAAGAGAAACGACGCCAAGCGGCGGGATCCCTATCGGGTGGACAACGGCAGATGCTGGCCATAGGGCGAGCGTTGATGGTGGAGCCGCAGTTGTTGTTGCTGGATGAGCCGACCGCCGGCCTGTCACCGCTGTACATAGAACAGACCTTCGCCCTCCTGCAAGAGATCAACCGTCTTGGCATCAGCATCCTCATGGTGGAGCAAAATGCCAAGCAGGCCCTGAAGATGGCGGACTGGGGCTATGTCTTGTCCACGGGAGAAAACCGCTTTGAGGATACTGGCCCCAACCTGCTGAGCAATCCTGAGGTGCTGGAGCTGTTCTTGGGCGGGTGAGGCCCTCACCCCCCTCCCCTCACTCAAAACAAAAGGAGAGGAGAGTCAAGCGGGACTGGCCATTTGCTGCTTGCGCAGTTGAGCTGCTTGGTTGAGAAGAGCCTCCACAAACGTCATCGCTTCTTGGGCAGAGTGACCGGCAGTGAGTTGGGCCAGTTCTTCGCGGCGTTCCCGTTCTCCCAAAAGCTCCACCCGCACAGAAGTTCGTTTTTGGTGCACCACCTTGTGAACCCGCAGGTGGTGATCCGCCAAGGCAGCGATCAGGGGTTGGTGGGTGACGCAGAGGATCTGGTGATCTCGGGCGATGCTGTGCAGCTTGGTGGCGATGGCTTGCGCCACTTTGCCCGACACGCCGGTATCGATCTCGTCGAAAACCATGGTGGCCACCGGATCGATGCGGCTGAATACGGCTTTCAAGGCCAGCAGAAAACGGCTCATCTCGCCGCCGGAGGCGATGCTGGCCAAGGGCTGAAGAGGCTCACCCGGGTTGGGGCTGATCCAAAAGCTCACCTGATCCACCCCCTCTGCTGTCGGGGGGCCGGGTTGGATCTGCACCCGGAATTGCACTGCGCTCATCCCCAGCGGCCTGAGCTCTTCTATGAGGGCCTTTTCCAGTTGACAGGCCGCTTGTTGCCGCAGTTGAGAGAGCACCTGGCAATGGCGCTCCAGGTCTTGGGCAGCTTTGTCCAGCCGCACCTGCAATTCCTCTAGGTCGGTGTTGTCTCCTCGCAGTTGGGCCAACTCCGTCTGCACCCGCTCCGCATGGGCCACCACCTCGGCCAAGGTCGGGCCGTATTTGCGGCAGGCTTGTCTGAGTTGCGCCAAGCGCCGTTCAATTTTGTTCAACCGACCGGGATCCGCCTCCAGCGTCTCGCCGTAGCGAACCAGCTCCCGCCCCACCTCCTCCACCTGAATGAGAGCGCTGCTGACCATTTCCGCCAGAGGGGCTAGGTCGGGATCCCGCTGGGTCATGGTCTGGAGCAACCGTTCTACCTGGCCCAACAGATCGGCGATGGCCGGTGAGCCGCTGTCGTTTTGATAGAGCAATTGGTGAGCTTCGTAGCTTTGCTGTTGCAGTTCCACGCGGTGAGCCAGGCGCTCCCGTTCCCGCTCCAGCTTGGCCATTTCGTCGGGATCCTCCAGGCGCAGGGCGGCCAGCTCTTGCGCTTGAAACTCCAGCAGGTCTAGCCGTTGCAGGCGCAGTTGTTGGCTTTGCCGGCGGGATTCCACCTCTGTTTTCAGTTGGTTCCAGGTTTGGTAAAGGGCAGCCACCTCCGCCCGTGTTCGCAACAACTCTTCGCCGCCAAAGTCGTCCAGCCAACGGCGCTGGGTTTGGGGAGATTGGATTTGAACGGTTTGCCCCTGGGCAGTGATCTCTACCAATTTGGCCCGCAGGTTGAGCATCTGGGCTTTGTTCACCAGCACCCCATTCACCCGCAGGCGGCTGGTGAGCTTGCCGTTGCGCAACACCAGCTCGCGACTACAAACCAGGCCCTCCTCTAGGGGGTCGATGTGCTCTTGTTCTAGCCAGGCTTGCAGTTCAGGATTAGGACTGAAGATCGCTTCCACCAGACCTCGTTCGCTGCCAGTTCGCAGAGCCCGAGCTGTACCTCCTAGAGCTGCATCCAGCGCATCGAGGATGATGGATTTGCCGGCCCCGGTTTCTCCGGTGAGCACGTTCAGCCCCGCTCGAAAAGGGATCTCCAATTGCTCGATCAGGGCAAAGTTCTCGATCCGCAGCAGGCGCAACATAGGGATCCCGTGGGCTCAGCGTGCCGTTGGCAGTTTTCAGGATAGGGCTTGCGGGGTCGCTCTGTCCCACGTTAGCGTACTCACCATCCCTCGGTAGACGGGTACTGTTAGCGCAGCGGTGCGGAGCACTACCCGTTCTGGTTTGGGGATCGGAAATTGGCAGCCCGGCTCAGCCGGCCAGGGGGTAGCGCTCCATCAGGTAGCAGAGGCAGTCTTGGCGGATGATGCGGCTGTTGAGGGTGAGCATGCCCGGCATGATGGGCACGCTGGTGCGAATTTCTCCGTTGCAGGCATAGAAAAAGCGATCCGCCACATTTTGGCCCTGCTCGTCTTGCACCTCCAGGTGGAAGCCGTTGTTCGTCCAGCCAATGGGGGTGTGGGGGGGAAGCTCCCGAAAATTGAGGAGATCCAAATCCGGCGGGAAGCGGATGTGGGAGGGGGATCCCTCTTGGTTGCCATCCTCTTCCCCAAAGCTGAAGCTCACCTGATCCGGGATTTTGACAATGGCGACGCTGTGGAAGAGGTCGATATCTTGGCGGAAGACAGGGCGCTGCGGGATCGCCGACAGGTGAAGGCAGGCTTCCAGAAATTCGTAGGCATGCTGGGTGCCGTGGGGCTGATCCGGCTTGCCGCATTCCAGGGTCACCGCCGGGCAGAAGCGCCCGAAGGCCATGCTCTGTACCCCTTCTGGCTTGGTGAAATAGAGAACGGTGCGCCCAAACAGGGTGGCCAGGTGCAGGGTAGGGGCATCCAGGTGATTGACACAGGCGTAGTGGGGGTTGGTGCCCGTGTTGTTGTGGATATCGACGCTGGCAAAAACGCCCCGCTGCTGCATTTGCTGCAGGACGGCCTGGGCCATGGCATGTTCGGGGGTGGAGCCGGAGCCCCAAATGCGGTTGTAGTCGGGTTGGCCGTCCAGCCGCCGTTG
>NZ_JANSIC010000164.1:1648-5849 GCF_047461955.1 Synechococcus sp. R55.7 | reverse complement strand
GGTCAGTCGGTGTTTTCGTTGCTCACAAAGGCCGACCCATTGGCCTGGGGTTCGGGCGATTCCAGCGCGTATTTGAGCGCATGCCAGGCCAGGTTGGCGCATTTGATGCGCACTGGAAATTGGGCTACCCCTTTCATGGCGTTCAAAGCCCGTTGCTCCCGCGGGAACTCTTCGCCACCGCGCATCATGGCTTGGAAGCGCTCCACCAACTGCAGAGCTTCGGGGATGGTGCGCCCCCGCACCGCATCCGCCATGAGATCGGCAGAAGCCAGGGCAATGGCACAGCCTGCCCCCTCGAATTTGATATCGACAATCCGCTCCTGGCTGGGATCCAGTTGTAAGGTGAGGTCGATGGTGTCGCCACAGGAGGGGTTGTGGCCACGTTGGTGGCGGTGGACGGGATCCACTCTGCCGAAGTTGTGGGGCTTTTTGTACCGCTCCAGAATGACTTGCTGATAGAGTCCGCGCAGGTTATCTAGAGGCATTGTTGCTCCTGGTTGGTCGCTGCTCTGGCCGGTCGGCAAAAGTCGATCCGCTCATAGCCCATTGCCGCCGGGAATAGCCATAGTTCTCAGATATTCAGGATTTGGGAAGCGAGCCCGACCTGGCCCATCTGGTTTTGATCTTAACCCCGTTCTTGGTAGAGCTTGAGTCAGTAGAAAAACTCCTGCCAGCGCAGGGGCTTAAGTTTGCGCATGTACAGCCAATCAAAAAAGTTCTTCAGCACCGTGGCTGAATAGCCGCGCCAGACCAGCCTGCCTTTCTCGGCAACGGCAACGCGGTTCCCCACCGTTACACAAACAAAAACCGTGGCCTGCGGTCGGTAGGGGATCAGAGGTTGGCCGCGGATGAGCCGCAGCAGGTTTTGGGCTGCAATTGGCCCCTGGCGCACCGCGTACACGCCGATCTTGGGCAAGAGGCGGGATCCCCAAACAAAGTCAGCGCAGTCCCCCACCGCCAAGATGTGCTCTGAGCCTTGCACCCGCAGGTATTTGTCCACGAGCAGGGCTCCCGTCGGCCCTGTTGGCAAGCCGCAGGTGCTCAACCAGCTCGGCACCTGGAAGCCACCTGCCCACAGGCGGGTCTGAGCTATCAACTCGGTGCCATCCGAGAGCCACACGTGCTCCGGCCCAAAGGCTTTCACCTGACATCCGGCCCAGATTTCCACCCCCAGATGGCGGATTTCCCTTTCCACCGCCCGGCGGAAGGGTTCCGAGAAGCCCTCGACCAGATGGGCCTGGCGATGGATCAAGATCAGCCGGGCTTGAGCCAAGGGGATCCCTGTTTTTGCGCTCATCTGCCGGCAAAGATCGTAGAGTTCCCCCATCAGCTCTGTGCCGGTACAGCCTCCTCCCGCTACCACAAAGGTCAGCAGGCCCGGCGTCCGATCCCCCTGGGCTGCCCGTTGCCAGCACTGCCGGATCCAGGTTTGGGCGGCCACCAATTGTTCTGCCGGTCGAATGGTAAAGGCATGTTGGATCCCATCGATGGGGCGCAACTCCCGGCCCACATTCACCAACAGATAGTCGTAGGCCAGAGTTTGGATCCCGGCTTCACTCTCCAGGGTCAGGGTTCGAGCTTCGGGTTGGATGTGGGTGACTCGCCCCGGCAAAAACTGGGCGCCGTTGGCTTGAATATGCTCCAGCAAAGGGATCCGCACCAGCTCTAGAGAAAACCGACCGCTCAGCAGCCGTGTGGACATGCCCGAATTGACACTGTAGGGATAGGGGTTGATGGCGATCACCCGTGCCTGCCCTTTGAGCGCCCGCAAGGCGTCGATGGCTCCATAGCCACATCCGGCCAAGATCACAGTGGGCAGGGATCCCCTCATGGCTGGAGCGGGAACCGCTGGGGATCCCCGGCTGCCCATTCCAGGATGGAACCGGAATAGCTTTTGGCCTGCCGGCCCACGTGGGTTAAAACCACCGTGACCCAAGCGGAGCGAACCCCAGCTGTGCAGTAGGCAATGATCTCGGCTTCTAGAGCGATCCCGGCTTTTTGCAGGCGGGCGTGAATTGCATCGGGCGGCAATAGGGATCCCGCCGCATCCATCAGCTCCTTGTAGTAGAGATGCACAGCGCCGGGGATGTGTCCGCCACGTGCCTCACCATAGGGGGTGGCTCCCTCGTATTCTTGGGCTTCGCGACTGTCGAGGATGGCCACACGGTCGGAGCCAAGGCTGGCCCGCAGGGTGTCCCGGTCGATGTTCCACCGGTCGGTTCGCTGCACTACAAAGTCGCCCCGTTGCGGTTCGTCGGCGCTTTGTCGGGTTGTGGTCAGCACTCCCTCCTTCACCAGGGCCGGATAGCCCCCGTCCACCATGACCGCCTGGGGATGACCCAAGCTGCGCAACATCCAAACCATCCGGCCATCTTCTCCCCAACCCCGCAGCGGATCGGCAGCAACTACCACCGGACGCTCCCGAAACACGCCAATGCCTTGCAGCTTTTCGGTGAGAAGGGCATCATCTGCCAACAGCTTGCCGCTGTTGGCAGCCTCTGGTTGAGTAAACTCCGTCCAGTTCACCGGAATTGAACCCTTCAGGATCCCGTCGGCTTGCAATTCCGCACTGCGTGCATCCAGAAGCGTTGCCCCTTGTTGGATGAGCTGGATGGCGGTTGCAGGGCTGACCACCCAACCTGGCGTTGGTGTCATGGGTTGAGAGAACCTTAACTGGAAGATCCTATCCCACCTTACGGGACGAGTAGGCCGGTATGGGCCTCTTCCATCTGTTTGGAGAGAAGCCGTTGCAGGCTCACTCTGGCTTCGGAGAAGTTGGGAGCGATTTCCAAAGCCGAGCGAAAGTGTTCAATGGCCTGCTCCAGCTTGCCTTGGCGGGCAAGGATGGATCCCAGACGATAGTGAGCTGCTCCATAGCTGCCATTGCTGCGAATGGCCCGTCGATAGCTGGCCTCCGCCGAGGTTAGATCCCCCTTGATGCGCGCCACTTCGCCCAGGCCAAAGTGAGCTTCCGGCAACTCTGAATCTCCTTGGAGGGCCTGTTCAAACTGCTGCATAGCCTGCTGCAACTGTTGGGGCTGGATGAACTTGCGCCCAGAGGCATCCCGTTGTTTGGGCCCCAAGTAGGCTAGGCCAATGGCGGCCATCGCTGCGTGCAGATCGGGGGCCAGCTCCAAAGCCCGCCGGTAGTTCTTGATGGCTTCGCTGTATTGCTCTTGGCCTGCCAACACCAGACCCAAACCGTAGTAGGCGCGAGCCTGCTGTCTTTTGAACTGACCATTGAAGACCACCTGGCTGAACTCTTGGCTGGCTTGAGCCAGATGGCCTGCATGCACCATTGCCAAACCCAGATCCACCCGCACAGCGGCTGCCAACTCAGGAGCGAGATCCAGGTTGAGAGCAGTTCGGAAGGCTGCGATTGCCGCTTTTAGCTGTCCTTTGCGCATCAGCGCTTGTCCCATCACGGCGTGGCCCAGGCCCAGGCGATCATTCAACTCCAAAGCAGCCCAACAGGAATCGATGGCCTCGTCCCATTGCCCCAGCTTGAGGCGAACTTGAGCAATGCAGAGATGAGCCTCGCTGAAGTGGGGATCCAACCCCAGGGCCTTTTGTTGCTGGGCCAACGCTTCTGCCCAGTTGCCCTTCTCTGCCCAGGCTTGGCCGAGCAGGCTAAAGATCTCGGCTTGAGCGGATCCCTGGGTGAGGGGGAATGCTTCGGGTAAGTGGGCCAGAACTTCATCCGGCTGATGCTGGGCCAGCCACTGCCGTGCTAGAGCCTTCAGGGTTTCCACCAGGTGGGTGTTGATGCCGCTCCAGTTCGGGTTCAGGTGTTTGGCCTGTTGGTAGTGGCTCAATGCCTCCTGCAGTCGGTTGGTTTTTGCCAACAGATGGGCCAGTTCAATGTGGGCCTCTACGTGATCTGGCTGTCGCCGCACAGCCTCCTGAAACCGCTCCACTGCCTCAGGAATTGGATTGGCCTGTAAAAAGGACAGCCCTTCTGTAAAGGGATCCTGGGATCCCTCCCGCTCAAAGGTGTTGATGGCACGCCGGCCTTGCCAACCCAGCCAGCCCCCCCCTGCAGCCAAGATCAACAGCGGGATCCCCAGCCCCAGCGATCTGGTTCGGGCAGGGACATCGGGCTGCCGGAAGGAATGCATCACCAACCCGGCCCCCACCAGGAGAGACAAAGCCAGAGCTCCCCCCAAGAAGGGCCTTAGAGCAGGCCTGTGCAACCATTGAT
>NZ_JANSIC010000164.1:0-1548 GCF_047461955.1 Synechococcus sp. R55.7 | reverse complement strand
TGCAACCATTGATCAAGTGTCGGAAAGTTGGCCAGAACGTCGATAGGAGAACTGGGGCGAGCAGTTGTAGGCAGAGGGGTCGGGATCCCGTCTTGGGAAGGGGCATGGCCAACCGAGGCCTGGCTTGGAGCCGCTTCTGGCCAGCGCTCTTTCTGAATTTTGGGAACCGGTGCCCCCAGAGTTTTAACTTTGCGAAAATCGGAGTTGTGGTCGGGATCCACAACAGGTTTTTGGGCCTCCAGCACCTTGATCTCAGAAATCTTGGTGCCCGGTAATACAATCTGCGTGGCATCGGCACTGCTTTCCCCAGAGGACAAGTAGAAGACTTTTTTCCACTGCGGCTGTGTTTCCCCCTGAAGCCGACCGTACACCACCAGTTGGCTAACTCCCTGCACAGGCAAGCCCCCCAATTGGCTGGCAACTCGATGCAACACCATAGAGCGGCTAAACATCCCCTGCCGTGGGAGATCCACCATGAGGTAAAGGACATCTTGCTTCAGGGCCGAACGGGTTGGCAGGGGGGCCAGGGCCTTCTGCAGAGCCTTGATCAGGGTTTCCACGCTGCGAGCAGCAGATGAGCCAGCCATAAAGTTAGAGTTCGCAAAGTTAAGTTAGAGAGTGAAAAAATGGTCTTGTAACAACTCCAATCCAAGAGGGATCCACTTCTCTCGGCAAAAACGAGTACCCCCTCGCCAGAAGTCAAGGCCTCTGACCTCATCTTGCTGCCTCATTGTGCTCAATCTGCCGGAGTCCGTCAATATACTGAAAGAGCCTGTTACAAACGGGGCTGCCGGCCCATTCTGGGACGGAAGAGGTGGGTGTGGTCAGGGCTGTAGAGCCGCGAGCGGGCAGATCTGGAGCTTGACAAGCCTTTCAAGGCAGGGCTGACGAGATAGAGCACTGTGCGTTCTAAGCCGGCTTGCCGGGTGAGGGCGGCCATCTCGGCCAGGGATCCCAGCCAGATCTGTTCGTCCGGCCAACCCAAGCGATAACAAACGGCAACCGGGGTATCGGCGGGGTAGTGAGCCAGCAGATCTGCCTGCGCTTGTTCTACGTGGCGGGCGCTCAGATATAGACACAAAGAGGCGCGGTGGGCTGCCAGACTGGCCAGGGCTTCTGCTTCCGGTACCTGGGTGCGACCGCTGGCGCGGGTGAGGATAATCGTCTGTACCAACTTGGGTATGGTCAACTCCACCTGCAAACGGGCGGCTGCCAATTGAAAGGCGCTTACTCCCGGCACGATCTCAAAAGGGATCCCTGCCTCCGCCAGCCGGATCAGCAGCTCGTGCAGAGCGCCGTAAAGGCAGGGATCCCCATCCTGCAGCCGCACCACCCGCCGCCCCGCCTTGACCCGTTCCACAATTTGCGGCAGCAGCGTTTCCAGCGTGAAGGAGCGGGTGTCAATGGCCTCAACCCCAGGGCGACAATGGGCCAGCACTCCCTCTGGCACCAAAGAACCTGTGTAGAACACTACATCGGCTTCCGCCAGCAATCTTTGCCCCCGCAGGGTAATCAGCTCCGGATCCCCGGGGCCAGCCCCGACAATGT
>NZ_JANSIC010000163.1:0-5859 GCF_047461955.1 Synechococcus sp. R55.7 | reverse complement strand
TCAGGCAATGCCACTCCGCTTCTGGGCTTCCTTGCGGGAGACGGCCACGTGGCGCAGGCCGGCCCGGAGCAACTCCTGCTCGATCAAGGCAAAAAACCGCTGCCGATCCCCGCTTCTCACCACCGCCAAATGATGGGCTTCCGCCAAGGCGATGGGGTAGCCAAAGCCCTTGTGCACTTGGCTCAGCACCCCTGCCAGAGCCCGCTGCAGCAACTCCGCATCCTGGACCACCCAAGCGGGAAACTCCAGGCGAGCAATTTCGGCTTGGCCCAGGGATCCCTCGCCAACATTGAGGTAACAACAGTGGACGTGGTGTTCCCCGAAGGCGTCCAACACGCTGGCGCCGCTGCGCCAAAGGGGGCTGCGCTCTCCCGGCTGCAGCAGGGATCCCCAAAAAACGCGGTCTGCCAGGGGGGCGAAGGGATGGCAGGGAGGAGACTTCTCGCCGGGACAGTAGCGGTAGCAGTCACAGCCCAGGTACGGGCACAGCCCCAAGCGCAGGTAGTTGAGGGTTTCGCTGCTGCGGGAGGCGCTGATGTAACCCACGAGAGGAATGCGGGCCGCCCGCAACTGCTCCAAGGTCGCCAGAATGGGATCCAACCAGGGGCGCCGGGCCGACTGGGGCAGAGGCTCCAGTCCCCAAGGGATTAGGGATCCATCCAGGAGCGCCAGCGTGGTGCGGCGACGGGGCACCGACAGGGCCAAACGAGCCAGCTCCTCCAGTTCCGCTTGGGAGCGTCGTAAGGCCAGTATCTCTTCCAGCCCCAACGAGGACTCCGTGCCGCTGGTAGGATTGCGTTCACCTGGAGCGCGCTGCGGGCGAGAGTCTCGCCGGTTAAGGGGGGCCCTCGGCAACCCTTCTGCCCGCGGTTCCGAGAGAGGGGAGTCTGAGCGGTTTTGCTGGGCAAGGGGCCCATCTCCATACAGCAGCAGGGGCTGGCTGTCCAGGAGCGGCCACTCCTGGGTGCCGTAGTGGAGAACCACGCGCCCAACATTGATCAGCGAGCAGTAGGCAATCTCGTGGTGACTGGGCAAAATCTGGGATCCATCCGTGGCCACCACCGTGTGTCGCCCCTGCAGAGGCTCGACCTTGGGCAGGGATCCCCAGGCTTCCGGCGGCTCGGCGGGGCTGGCGCAAACAAACGACAGATGGGATCCCCACTCGGCCCAGCGGGACTGCCAAACCTGCGGCTCCTGCTGCCAGCGCTCGAAAACTTGCCAGGCTTGGCGGAGGCGTTCTTGGCTGGCTTTCGACTCCTGTTGCAGGTGCCGGGTGAACGCAGGAATTTGCCCGCTCAGCTTAACCAGATCCAACATGATGGCCGCATCAGCCCTGCATGGCAATACGGCTGCCAGAAGCGGAAGAAGCCACATCTTGTCCTTCTGAGGAGTTGAGCAGCTCTTCCAGCGGAAACTCCCCGTAGACCTCGCTGCTGTTGTTGGGACTCTCCTGCAGGCGAACCCGATGCAACTGCACCCCCAGCTCCCGCAGGGGCAGAGTCAGCAGCCGCTGGATGTAGAGGGCGATGTTTTCGGCAGTAGGCACCACCTGGGCAAAGTAGGGAATGTCTTTGTTCAAAAAGGTGTGATCCAGCGGCTTCACCACCTGCTCCTCGATCAGCCGCTGCAGGGCCGCCAAGTCCACGATCATCCCCGTGCGCGGGTCGATGGATCCCTTGACGGTGATCTCCAGGCCGTAGTTGTGGCCGTGGCCGTGGGGACGGGCACAGAGGCCGTAGATGGCGCTGTTTTCTTCAAAACTCAGGTGATCCAGAGCCAAGCGGTGGGCGGCGCTGAAATGGGTGGCAACAGTCAAGTAGGCTTGCATGGCTTCTCCTCGGTATTCGGCCCAAAGCTCAGGATCTTCGTACAGACGGACGCTGGTTAGGGGCAAGGCATCGGCCAGGCGTTGCCAAATCACGTAAGCGATAAACTCGGTAGTGGGCAAGGTTTGGGCAAACTCCGGCCAAGCTTGATTTAGATAAGCAAAGTTGAGATCTTGAATCACCCGCTGCCGGATCACCTGCTTCACCTCCGAGAGGTTGAGCACCATCCCATAGTCATCCACCTCACCACTCATGCCCACCTCCAGCACATAGTTGTGGCCATGGCCGGGAAAACGGGCATTTGGGCCAAAGCGGGCTAAGTTCTCGGCTTCTGAGAGTTCGGGCAACCAGTACCGATGGCTGGCGGCAAATTGCGCACGGCGGTAGATTGTACAGATTCTGGACATGAGTGGAGAGGAGAGCATCTGCCGGGGGATCCACCCTTTAGCTTGACACACTCCCCGGCCCAGAGGGTGGAAATTCTCAGCGGCCCTCAGCCTACCCTCCCAGTGGTCTTGCCGTCATCTCTGTCCTGCGCCAGGTCAGGCACTTGCCCTGCCGACCGGGTCGGCCTGTGCATACCCTCATTTCCCAGAAAGCATTTCGAGCAAGGTTTTGGCGGCATTGTGTCCTGAGAGCCAAGCCCCCTCTACGCGCCCTCCGGCGCACCAATCGCCGGCACAAACCAAAGGCAATCCCTCAGCAGCGGAAACCGGCACACGGGTGCTTAAGCTGGCCAATCCCGTGGTTTCCAAAGGCAAAGCGTAGCGCCAACGGTGCACCTGCATCCATTGTGGCGAAGCCAACCAGGGATCCAGCCGTTGGGCTGCGTGGGCCAGCAATTCTCGACCGGCCTTTTCCAGCTCAGAGGGGCCGGCCTCCAAGTACAGAGATGACCACTCCGCCCCCCCATGCAAGACCACCACAGGCGGGAGCGGCTGCAGGCGCTTGCTGCTGTCCAGTCCCAGCCAGGCCAACATCGGATCCTCCAAGCACTTGATCCCCTTCCAAGGCGGCGTATGCTCAGAGTAGCCCGCCAAAACCGCAAGGCAGGGTTGATACTGGGCGGATTCCAGCAGAGGCAACAGGTTTTCAGCCAAAGGGATCCCTTCCCGGAGCAGGGGCAGCAACTGGGGGGCCGGAATTGTCGCCACCAGGGCAGCAGCCTCGTAGCATTGGCCGTTCTCCGCCCTCAATTGCCAGGTGGTTACCAAAGGTTTGAGGCTGACCACACGAGTTTGGGTGTGTACCGACAGCGGGGCAGCCAGGTGTTTGGCCAGCGTCGTCATGCCCTGAGGGCAGACATAGCGCGGTTTTTCATCGTTGGGATCCTCTGGGCGCAGCCCTTCTCGATCCAGCACATGCAGCGAGCGCGTCCATTCCGCCAGCAGCCCCAGGCCCAGCAGCTCCTTCACCCAGCGATAAAAGCCATCCGAATCGGCAGTCAGGTATTGAGCCCCATGATCCACTGGCACCGTTTGCCCAGCGTGCTCAACTCGACGGGTGGCCATGCGCCCGCCCAAGCCCGCCGATTTTTCCAGCACCAGAACCCGCAGCCCCGCCCGCAGCAGTTGCCTTGCACACACCAAACCGGCCACTCCCGCCCCGATGACAATCACATCGGCGGATGTTGAGCGGGCTCCCTCGGAGGGGGTTACCGCTGCCTGGGTTGCTTCGCCTAGCATACTGAGCCTGCCAGCTGTGACCGGATCCGCACGTTCAGCTCCCGCCTCTGCCGAAGGGGTTGTTGCCCCTCTCTCCGAAGAGCTTGGCTTCTCCCTTGATGGCAGCCTTGATGATGTTGTAGGCAGCCCAGGCAACCACCAAAACAATGGGCGACAGAACGATCAGCGGACGGAGATCAATGTCCATGGTTTTCATCCCCCCCTAACATAGATTGATTTACCGACTGCTTGGAACAAGAGCCTCCAGGGTTGGCCACCGCCAGAATCCCGATGGGGTGAAACCGTTTTCGACTCTGGATCCCGCACAAGCTGAGGTGCAACTCTGGAAAGATGGCTAAGTCCAGAATAAACCCAAATGGGGATCCCTACCGGACAGACTTTGCCCCATCTGGGCTGCCAAGGCGGGAGCCAACAGGCCCACACTGAGAATCGCGTCCAGAACTAGCGCACCCACCAGGGATGTGCAATCGACCCCGATCACCTGACTAACTGCTGCCCAAGCCCGCAACTTGGATCTTAATTCTGGGCTCTTTCTCAGTTGCTGTAGATTTTGCCCAAGGCAGCCGGCGGACGAGTGCGGCGGGCGCGGCCCTGCATTCCCGATAGAACCCCCATCGTCAACACAAAGGGCAACGCCTGGATCAACACGGGCGGCATCACATCTCCCCCTTGCAGTTGAATGGCCAGGGCGTCGGTGGCCCCAAACAACAGCGTCGCGCCCAGGATCCCGAAGGGGTGCCACTTGCCAAAGATCATCGCTGCCAAGGCGATAAGGCCCTTTCCTGCTGACATGTTGCGGACAAACTGGTTCAAAAAGCCAATGGAAAGGTAGGCCCCCGCCAGGCCCTCCAACAGGCCGGAGAGCAGCACCGCCGCGTAGCGCATACCCAGGACATCCACCCCCATGGTGGCAGCAGCCTGAGGATGCTCTCCCACCGCTCGCAGCCGCAAGCCCCAGGGTGTTTTGAACAGCAACCACCAGGAGATTGGCACCAACAGAAAGGCCAGATACACCAAGGGGCTAAACCCATGCCACAGCGGCAGCCGATTGACAATTTCTTGAGAGTTGGTGGTGTTGCCGTAGAACGATTGCAGCACCAGCGAAGGCACGCTCATGGCCAACAGGTTGATGGCAGTGCCGCTGACAATTTGATCGGCTCTGTAGCGGATGCACATCAGCGCATGCACAAAGGCAATGGCCACCCCCCCTAAGGCGCCGGCCAACAAACCCACCCAAGGGATCCAACCCACCTGAGCTGCTGGAGTCTGGGCCAGAAGGGAAGCTTCCAGGCGTTGGGTGGTTACCGCCGCCGCCAAAGCCCCAAACAAGATGATCCCCTCCAGGGCAATATTGACCACGCCGCTGCGTTCGGAGTACATGCCCCCCAAGGCCGTGAGCAACAGAGGGGTAGTGGAGCGCAGGGTAGCCGGGATCAAAGCCCAAAACAGAGTTGCCATATTGCTCCGCAGCGCCAGCGCAAACGAGATCTCCGCTCAGAGGTACTCAAGTTGAGCGTTCATCGCAGTCCATTTCCACCTGGGCTGCCTGCAAGGGATCCGTGAAATAGCCGGGCAACAGGCCGCCTGCAGCAATGAAAAGGTGTAGGTGATCAAGTCCACTTTGGTGCTCAGCTTTACAAAAAAAGGCGAATCGGGCGAGGAGCCTAAGCCGGGCCGCAGCAACCCCACCACCACCGCCCCTGCTGCCACCGCCGCCCCCAAGGCACTCAGGGGTACGATGATCTGCCGCTGCCGCACCAAAAAAGCTTTTCCTCCCGGCAACTGCAGCCGCCCCAGCAGCAACAGCAGCAGGGCATAGGCAAAGCTGGCATAGCCAGCCAAAGAAGGGCTGAACCGCCGCAACGGCAACCGAGCCGGCGGGATCCCCTCCGCCAGGGCCGCCCCATTCACCGCCCCCACTGCCCCATAAAACCAGAGCAAGCCCAGCCCAAATAGAACCAGACCGACCACTCCCAAGCTGTACAGCCAGCGGGCCCGCACTTGCCGCTCCTTGATCCCCAGAGCCAGACATGACAACAGCGCCAACAGCACCCAGGCCCAGCTCAACCCTGGGATCCAACCCACCGCCAAAGTCTCCGGGATTCCCAACTGCTGCGGGTCGATGAGGCCAAAGGTTCCCGCCAGCACCCCTGCTCCGCCGAACTCCCGCCTCAGCATCCACTCAGCATCCACTAAGGGCAGAGCAAAAACAGCAAAACGGCAATCAGATTGGTCAGCAACAGCAGCATGGGCAGAGATTCAACAAGACCAAGGAGGGCCATCCGACAAAGATAGCAGCCAGCCCTCTTCTCAGCTCCTCAGCTCAAGACACTTCTCACGGGAAAGTG
>NZ_JANSIC010000162.1:3577-5917 GCF_047461955.1 Synechococcus sp. R55.7 | reverse complement strand
ACATGAGATCCTGCCGGTATTTAGCCCTAGCCAAGCCTTTGCCGATAGCCGCTTCACTATCAATACTTGGCTAGGAGCCAAGCAATTCACCTAAAGGCTTGCAGCTCCACCATGGCCAGAGTTTGCATAATTACCACTGTTCGGGATCCAGGCGTGTGCTTGGAGTCGTTCATTCGCTATCACCTTGCCCTTGGAATTGCCCATATTTATATCTTCTTTGACGATCCAGAGGATCCCGCTATTCAGGTGGCACTTCAGTTTTCCGATGTAACGGCTATTCCCAACGATGAAGCTTTGCAAGTCCAACAAGCATTGGGGAATGTTCTCTACCCAAAATATGGCCCTCATGTTGGCTATGAGGTCATGGCTCGTCAGATCCTTAACGTAGAAACTGCTATACAACTTGCCCTGGATCAGGGCATGGACTGGATTCTTCGTATTGACGGAGACGAGCTTTTTTATCCTGGCCAGACAACGGCTCCAAATTGGTTTGATCGAGTAAGCGACGATATATTTCAAGTTACGTTTCTAAACCACGAAGCAGCTCCCGAAGCGTTTGAGATCGAAGACTACTTCCGCGAGGTCACTTTATTTAAGAGAAACCCTGCTATTTTGGATCCCGGATTCTATACCCAGTTTCAGAAGATCTCTAGTAAGAGTCAATACTTTTTGGCTTACCAGAATGGAAAGTCAGCAGCTCGGATCTATCCCTCTCTTCTGCCTAACAGCGTACATAGCTTTGATATTCCAGGGGATCATACTCTAGTAACCTCGTCTCCCTCTATTTTGCACTACTTGAACTGCGGATTCCAGAACTACTATAAAAAATACGCCCAACTGGGAAACTTTCCCGACTACTGGTGGCGCTCCAAGTCTAATCCTATTCGGGTGCCTTTTCACTTAACCTCACGGGATGCTTACTGCTCGGGAGATAGAACTCGCATGGAAGCTCTCTATCAGGAGTTTATACTTTACAACAATCCTGAAGCCAGTCAAAGCCTCATGGAAAACGGCATTCTCACACGCATTTGCTACCCTTCCCAGCTACTGTCATCTCTCTCTACCTCACCGGTTTAGTCTGAGCTCTTATCCGCTCTCCAGTGCGAGACTAGTCAGGGTAAGAAAAAGGCTCCCTATAGGGAGCCATGGAGTACTTGAAGCGAAAAGAGAAATTATTGAAAGACGTTGCAGCTCTTACCAACAAAGGTAGGCTCAGTAGTCACAGCTGTCTCCTGCGCTCCCAGCCCAATGGTGCATTGAATGTTTGAACCAGACCTGGTGATGTATGGAGCACCGGTGGATGTTGTGTCCCACCTTAGTGCGTGAGGAGCACTGGTCGAACGTTGAGAAGGCACTGGTAGCGTGTAGTTGGGAGCCCTCCACGGATCGTTCATGTACTTGTCATTATTGTCTCCACCGAACTTGATCCTATCATACTCGTGAGGATAGACGCCGAAGTCGAGTCGGTAGACTTCAGAGGCACGGCCTACTTCAGTGAGAGCCGCTTGAGCTTCGGCTGTACGGGAGCGGCGCACTTGGTTTAAGAACTGCGGGATTGCCACTGCAGACAGCACACCCACAATTACAATCACCACCAACAGCTCAATCAGGGTGAAGCCCTTGGCTTTGGAGAGAATTTGCTGAGCCAGTTTGGCCCGCAACAGAGACTGACGAGACTTTGCGCTCATGAGTACCAGATCCTTTAGCAAACTAGAGAGTTAACTGTGCAGCTCACCTGCTAGTGCTAACTTACCCCGCTCAAGGGCGACTCATAACAGCCTGCTCCCTGGCGCAATTGCGGATTTTTGCCAGATGAGCCTGACACAGGTCAGTGGTTTAGCTGAGCCGGCCTCAGCATGGCAGATTAAGACTAGCACTCTTCCTTCAACCTATGAACCCTACGCTGCAAGCCCGGATCCTAGAAGCCAAGCAACTGCTTCAGCAGTCTCCCGATGCTTTTGTGGAGTGGTTGGTGGCTTTTTACCGAGAGCAAGACGCAAAGGATTGGCAGGAGTTCCTGTGGGGTTTCTTTGACCTCTCCTCAGCCAATGATTTGGCTTCCCCCTCTGAGCCAGAGGCAATTACCTTGTCAGCGCTGGAGCAGGCCTTGGCTGCTGGCCAGCTGAGCCTTGCTTACCAGCTCTACACGCCTCTGGTGAGAACAGGGATCCTGTCTCAGGAGAAAGTCTTGGATTTGTTGCTATCCCTCGCAAGTCGTCTGGAAAACAGCCCCGCGCAGGAGCCGCAGCAGCGTCTCCAGGTTTGTCTGAAGCTGCGGGAGATGGCCTTTGAGCTGGATCCAAGCCGGCGGGACAACACCCAAGTTTTGCTGATGCGGGC
>NZ_JANSIC010000162.1:0-3477 GCF_047461955.1 Synechococcus sp. R55.7 | reverse complement strand
GATGGCTATTCCATTTTAGGAGAAGCTCTCATCACGGCGGCCGAGAGCTCACAGGTGCAAGAGAACTTTACTCTTCGTCTATCCCTTCTATCAGAATCGCTGGAAAAGTTGATCCATGCTGCCCAGCCAGAACGGATAAACCTTGTTATCCAGAAAATTATAGACTTAATTTTATCGAGGGAAGCCGACTTAGGATCACTAAGAATTAACGATGAAAATCTACTCGAGAGTCTAACGATTGCTAAAGCCATTCTGTTTCGAGTTTGCTTTTGCTGGAGCTATCTAACTGATGATCGTTCTCTGATTCGTCGTTACCAGCAGATTGGTGGTAGAATCTTTAACGATTGCCTAAGCTTAATGGCTTCTCAGCGAGACTTCCTCTGGTCAGAGTATTGGCAGAGAAACCAGCAAGATTACTGCAGATCCGGTAGAGCTGAGCGCAAGTTGCGAGTAGGCTTTCTGGGTAACTGCTTTCAGCGACATTCGGTTGGCTTTCTCAGTGAGGCTACTCTCAGGAACCTATCTCGCGATCTTCTGGACGTTGTCTACTACTACTACCAGGGGTGGAAAAATGAAGATATGGCCAGTCATGACAATATGTATCAAAAGTTTCGCTCTCACGAAAATCTCCATTTTCGCTTTTTTCCAGGAGAAACCAAGCCGCCTCAAGTAGCTGCTCAAGCGCGTGAGGATCGCATCGATATTATGATATTTATGGACTCTATTACCTGCCACGATGCGAATATTGTAGCAGCTTTGCGAGCTGCCCCCATCCAAATTGGTTGGCTTGGCGGAGATGCTGTCGGTTTGCCAGAATTTGATTACTTTTTCGCCGATCCCTATATCCTTCCTGAAGATGCACAGGCCGATTACCATGAAAAAATTATCCGCTTGCCTAGCTACTGTGCTGTGGACTATCTGGACGTCCTGCCCGCTGATAAGATAGATTTCAGAGCTAAGCTGAGAATCGATCCGCAAGATATTGTTCTTCTAACTGCGGCCAGTGCCTACAAGCGCACCCCTGAATGCATTGATGCTCACCTGCAGATTCTAAAAGCCGTACCTAACGGTATCCTAATTGTCAAAGGCTCAGGGGAAATTGCCACAGTTATTAGGCGCTATCAGGAAAGAGCCAAAGAATTAGATGTTTTGGATCGCGTCCGATTTCTAGCCAAAACCAGCACTGTAGAAGAGCATCGCGGCCAACTGGCTTTGGTGGATCTGGTCTTAGATACCTTTCCCTACACAGGCGCAACCCACACTATGGAAGCCCTCTACATGGGCGTGCCAGTTCTTACCTTAGTAGGTCGCCATTACTACGGCCGAATGAGCTATAGCTTGCTGAAAAATGTAGGCCTTGAAGATTGCATCACTTGGTCGGTGGAAGAGTTTATCCAACGTGGGATCCAACTGGGCAATGATCCGAAGTGGATTAACCAGATCAAGAGGAATATCAGGGATTCCCGTCGTTGGTCAGTAATTTGGGATCCAAGAGAACACGCTCGTAGCATGGAAGCTGCTTTCTTCCACATCCTGGAAGGTAAATCCCACGAAACTTATACGTTTCACCCCAACGACTTGTACTCAACTCCAGATGAATGGAACCAAGCTGGGATCGAGCTCATTCGATCCCTAAGTGCTGATGCTTCAGTCTCAACACGTCAATCTGCTTGGGAAGAGGCACTATCCCTGTGGCGAAGAAGTTTGGCTAAGGATCCCCGCCATATTCCCTGCTGGCTAAATCGAATACATGCTCTACTGGTACTGGGCGATCGTTCTCGTGCCTTTGAAGATGCCTACGCTCTACTAGAATTTCTGTGCACAGAAGCGGCAGGTTTACGTCCTTCCAAAGCGATAGATCTCCCCATCTGGGTTGAAAGCGAAGTTTCTGCCCGCCCAAATGCTTACACGAAACACAGTTACCTCTATTATTTAGCCAGATGGATAGCTACTCATATTGGGGCCGTATACAGCCCAGAAGCCATGCGATTTTGGAACCTAACTTATTCGATAGATCCAGATGATGAACAAGCAGCTCTGGCGGTAGCGATTGAGCTTCTCTCGCAGAAAAAGATAGAAGGGCTAATACCAATTAACCATATACTTAGCCTTGATCCAACTCATCGCCAAGCATGCCTGGTCAAGGAAATTGCACTGTGGGAGGTTGTGTCTCAAGTGCAAACAGCCTCTTTCCCTGCGCAGCCCGATCTCTATTTTGACTATGAAAATTGCAGATTCTCCCTCGAGCCTTCGTTCTCGAGTATCGTCACCCGCGTCCTACTTACTCAAGGAGAATGGTTTGAGGACGAGATTAGCTTCTGCAAGCACTTTTTAAGACCAGGGATGAACGTAATCGATGTAGGGGCAAATGTTGGAGTATATACTTTCCTTGCTGCGCATCGAGTAGGCCCTACGGGTAGTGTAATCGCAATTGAGCCCACGGCTTCTTGTCTTCAGTGTATGCGGAAGACAATAAGTGCCAGCTCCCTAGAGGATGTTGTCTTCCTTATCGAAGCTGCTGCCGGTGAGCATGAAGGCACTGTTCAGTTAGGAGAAGAAAGATCTGGGGCATTTAACTCTATCGGAAATCCGAAGCAGGCATCAGGGCAGGCGTCAAATAATGGTGAAGGAAAAATTGTGAATCTTGTTACCCTGGACTCTGTGTGGCGTTCGAAAGGTGAACCCCGGATTGATCTTATCAAGATTGATGTAGAAGGCGCGGAAGAGCAGGTCGTTTCCGGCAGTCTAGAGTTGCTTGCCGCCAGTCACCCTGTTCTTATTCTTGAAAACAAGCACGGCCCTAAAGTTACTGGAACTTCTACAGCTAAAATACTGGAGCCTTTGGGATATGAGTTTTACACCTACAACCATTTCCTGAATAAGCTAGCCAAGATCAAGACTCAGCAATACTCGATTTCTACTCTAAACATTATTGCGATTCATTCTTCAGATCTGGAAAAAGTTGCAGACATGATATCGGTTTAGAAAGTTGGATCCGAATTTTGCTCTTTTGCTTGTGTTGAGCAAGGAGCTTTCCAGGGCTGGGTGGTTTCTGTTGTACGAGCAAGTCATTCAACTTTTCTGGGGAACAGAGCTTGCAGTGGGGGTGGGCAATCGTAAGTAGACAGCTCATGCCAAGAAGTCCAACTGACGTTAGACACTGCAGGCGCCGCGAGCAAGCCAATTTGAGCAAATTCAACTAACCGGAAGAGCGTAGCAACTGCATCAACTGCTGAGGCGTCATCTGCTCGTAAGGCTCAAAGGGCTGGTGGATCCAAGGGTTATCCGGCAAATAGTCCACATAGTAGTCGGGTTGATAGACGGAGGCGGCCTTGTACCACAGTACGCCGGTGCGGATCTCCTCGATGTAGAAGCCGTAGTGGTGCTTGAGCCAGTGGACAGAGCGCTTTAGGGTCATGCCAGAGTCTGCCAGATCGTCCACCAACAGCACGTGGCTGCCCAGGTTGGCGGTGGTCA
>NZ_JANSIC010000161.1:4787-5934 GCF_047461955.1 Synechococcus sp. R55.7 | reverse complement strand
CTGAGAAGCCCGCGCTGTGTGCGTAGCAACCCTGCGGGAAGCTAGCTACAGCGTCGGGAGTATGTCACGCAGCCTGCGACTTCATGGGCTCCGAGTAGGCCAAAATGAACTGAATGAACTGGTCGATCTCCAGCAGAATGTGTTCCGCCTCGGCCAGAGAGGCCGGTACGGTTGCCAGCACCTGGGCATCTACTTCTGCAGCCTGCCCCGCTTCTCGCAAGAGGTTCATCGAGTTATGGCTGAGCAGGAGCTCCAGCTCGTTCAGGGTTACCATGGCCAGCTGCTCCTCGGCTTGATGGAGCTTATTTTGCAAAGTCTGAACTTGTTCGGTTTGCACCTTCAGCCTAGCTTCCGCCTGCTCAGCGCGAGATACAGCCAGTTGTGCAGCTTGCTGGGCCTCATCCCGCTGAGCTTTCAGGAAGGCCATCTCTTGCTCCAATTGGGCCAATCGCTCCTGCAGGCTGTAAATGTGCTGATCCCGGTCTCCCAAAGCTCGCTCCAGCTCGCGATTTCGAGCCTCCATCTGCTGACGAGCTTCGTTCGCTTGGGCCAGCTGTTCCGCCAAGTTTGCCATTTCCTCTTCCATGTTGGTGAGCCGACTCAAGCGTTCCAAAACCTGAGCATTTTCGGCTTCCAGTTTCTCAATCAGCGCTTGAGCGCTCAACAGTTCTGCTTTGGTAGAGTCCAGCTCGCCGCAGACTTGGTCGTAGTTGGCGATTAGCTCGCCAAGCCGGGCCTCTTTGGCTTGCAGTTCTTCTCGCAAGGAGTTCATCCAGCGGTCGCTCTGCTCAATCCGCTGTTGCAAGAGCGGCAGTTGAACCAGAGCTTGTTGGGCAGCACTGAAATAGCCAAGGAGTCGTTTGATGTAGTGCTGTAGGCGGCTGTGGGACTGATCCAATTTGTCGAAGGCTTCGTTGAGAGAGAGATAGGCCTCGCACAGTTTCATGTAGCGCCGAGCCACAGAATCAGGATGATCCATAGGGTTATAGAGTCCAGGTGGGGGTGCCGTGTCTATTTTATGCTGTTCATTCTATTGGCCAAGCCTGGAAAAGGAGGCATTCGATACAACAACTGGGGGCTTAATTTTACTTTAATATCCAGTGCCTCGATCTCTCTTGCGAGCCAAGGCCAAAGAGTCTGCCCAAAT
>NZ_JANSIC010000161.1:0-4687 GCF_047461955.1 Synechococcus sp. R55.7 | reverse complement strand
AGGGCTCTTCATGGCTCAGACCGGCTGGGCATTGGGGATCCCTAGCTTCTCCAAATAGGCGGCTGCCCGCAGCAGTTTGGCTTCTTGATAGGGGGCGGCCACCAGTTGTACGCCAAAGGGCAGGGATCCGCTCTCGCGCAACGGCACTGAAAGCACCGGCAGGCCGATAAACGAGAGGGGCTGAGTGTAGAGGCCGAGGTTGGGCCGAGTGAGAACCTCTACCCCATCGATCACCATCTTCTCTTGGCCGAGCAAGGGGGCAAAGCAGGGGGTGGTGGGGGCGATGAACAGATCGATCTCCTGAAAAATGGCCTGCACCTGCTGGCGATACCAGCGGCGAAAGCGCTGCGCCTGCAAGATCCAACTGGCAGGCAACAGGGCTCCGGCCAAAAAGCGATCCCGGGTGGCCGGGTCAAAGTCGTGGGGGCGAGTTCGCAGGTTGGGCAAGTGCAGGTTGGCTCCCTCAGCAGCCGTGATCAGGAAGGCGGCGGCACGGGCGCGCTGGGCTTCCGGGATCCGCACAGTCTGGCCGACCCCCAAGGCTTGGGCCACCTTTTCTACCCCGGCCAAGATGGGGGGCTCTGCCCCTCGGGCAAAGTAATCATCCGCCACCGCGATGCGCAAGCCCTCGATCCCCTGCCCCAATTGCCCAAAGGTGGGATCTACAGGACGCCGGGTACAGACGGGATCTTGGGGATCCGGCCCTTGCATGACATCGAAGCTGAGGGCAATATCGGCCACCGAACGGGCCAAGGGGCCCACGTGGTCAAAGCTGGCGGCAAACAGAGCCACTCCTGCCCGCGATAGACGGCCATAGGTGGGCTTGAGGCCGTAGACGCCACACAAAGAGGCCGGTACCCGAATCGAGCCGTTGGTGTCGCTGCCCAGGGCGAGAGGCACCAAACCTCCTGCTACTGCAGCTGCCGAGCCGCCGGAGGATCCCCCCGCACTGCGGCTGAGATCGTGGGGGTTGTGGGTGGGGCCGTAGTGGCTGTTTTCGGTGACGAAGCCGTAGGCGTACTCGTCCATGTTGAGGGTGCCCACCAAGATTGCCCCTGCCTGCTTGAGACGAGCCACCACCGTTGCATCTTGGATGGCCGGGGGATTCTCGCGGTTGATCGCCGAGCCAGCCAGGGTGGTGAGGCCGGCCACGTCAAATAAGTTCTTGACGGCAAAAGGCACCCCTGCCAACGGGCCTACAGGGATCCCTTGAGCCACCTGTCGATCCACCTGCTCCGCCGCTTGTAAGGCCGATTCCTCCAAGACAGCTGTAAAGGCATTGAGCTGGGGATCCCGCCGGCGAATCCGCTCCAGACAGGCGGCCACCACCGCTTGGGCGCTCACGGATCCCTGGCGGACAGCCCTGGCAATAGAGACCGCGTCGGCGCTGCCGAGAAGATGGGGATCCCCGGTCATGGCTGAGGGTCAAAGGTGGGATCTGGCTCAACTATCGGCGGCAACGGGAACTCCAGCACCTGTTGAGCAATGGGCAGAAAGCGGGCAAAATTTTCGATCACCCCTGCTCGGTGTTCAGGATGCAGGGGCAGTTGCAGCAGTTGGGCCATTTGATCGACGTAGGTTTCGGGATCCCAGGGCTGCATGGTTTTGGGGTCAGGGAGCCGATTGCAGCAAAAATACCACCACTAGCCTCCAACAACAAGACCGTCGTCGACTAGGGAGCGGACATTTGCACAGTGTTGCCCTGCAGCGACCAGAGGCGCTCGTTGGGCAAGACAGGGCGGGTTATCGCCTGCCGTTCCAGCTCATTCAAAGCAACGCGACGGCTATGTGCAGAGCGATTGGAAGCAGCGCTGGCTTGCAGGCGTTTGCGGAACAGACGCAACTGCTGCTGCTCTGCTTCGGGAGAAACATGCTGGGCAAAGAGGGGATGCAAGATTTTCTCCTCCTGATCAAACTGAGCCCGCAATTGCCGATAGAAGTGAAGGGCAGCAGAAGGATCCACCTGCTGCGGGGTGCGCTCTGATTGGTGCAAAAAGCGCGTCAGCTCTGGAATCTGATCCCGCAGATGTTGCTCCAGCCGCTCAATTTGGTCGCTAAGGTGGGGATCCCCCTGGAGAGCCGACCTGAGCAGGGGGTAGAGAACATGGCGCTCCAGTTGAATGTGGCGGGAGAGGCGCTGTCGCAACCTTTGTACACAGAGGCGTCGCTGCTCCAGATCCAACTCCGGCGCTCGAGACAGGCGAGTCAAAAACTGCAGGATGACGCGGTGCTGTTCAGCACAGAGGGCGATCAGCGTACCGGCAGAGGTTGCTCGCGTCAGCGGGAGGGACTCCTCAGAAGACATGGCAGTTGACAGCAGAGAAGTTTCATCTCAGCTTAACTTTGTCAAGAAATGATGGCCTGCGTAAGGGTACGGGAATAGCGCAGGTGTCTTGGATACACTCGGGCAGCAATCCTGGGAAAAGTTGTCCAGATCTGAACTCCGGCAACGCCACTCTCTAGGCTTGCACAGGCCAGCGGCGTTTCCAAGCAGAAGTGGGCTCCAAAGGGGATCCCTGCTGTTCCCGTTGGCGTTGCAGACGGATTTGCGCTCTATCTCCTTTCAAGGTGGGATCCCGGTAGGGCACGGCAGCGCGAGTTTTCAGGTGCTCCCACTCCATGGGGGAAAGAGGCGGCAGGTGGTCAGGTTGGGGCGAGGCCACTGTCCCCGGCCAAGGACGACCTACCGGGGGGGTAGAGCCGATGAAAAGCCCTGCTTCCAACAGAGCCGCTCGCACCGCCGCTGCACAGGAATAGGTGGCCAAAATCCCGCTGGGGCGCATCCGTTCGGCCACGGCCCGCAAGAAATCCACCGTCCACAGCTCTGGGCAAACCGAAGGGGAGAAGGGATCCAAAAACACCGCATCTGCCCACCCCAGCGGCACCTGCAACACCGTTTGCCGGGCATCGCCCCACAGCAGCGTTCCGCGCCAGCGCTCCGATTGCCAGGATCCCTGTTCAATCCAGTGTTGCCATTCTTGCCCAAAGCTCCAGTCGGATCCCACCCCTGCCTGCCAAGCTTGCCGGGGTACTTCCGGGGATCGCTCCAGGCCGATTACTTCTACAGAACAGTGGGGCCGGATTTGCCAAATGGTTTCTAGGGCAAGGCCGGAGTTGTAGCCCAAGCCAAAGCAAATATCCAAAAGGCGAATGGGCTGGGCGGGATCCCGCTCCAAAGGCAGCCGATCCAGCCGGCAAGGGCGGACAAACTTCTCCAAAGCCTCCTGGGCGGCACCACTGACGTTGTGAAAAGCCTGTCCAAACTCTTCCGAGAAAAAGGTCAGGGATCCATCCCCTGTGGTCAGCACCTGCCACCGAGTCTCCATTGCCTGCTGTTGTCTCTATTTTCAGTTGGGCGATTCTTTGATAGCTTGAGAACGTTGAGATGTGTTTCGCAGCTCACCGGCAGGGCTCTCAACATCCCTGAGTAGGGAGGATATTTCAACAGCTATGTCTCTACTGGATTGGTTTGCGGAGCGGCGCAGACAAACCTCTCTGAACCTGACAGGTAGCAGCCCCTTCGACAAAGAGCGTCAGGTAAGAGAGATTGCCGACGGCCTCTGGCAAAAGTGTCCTGCCTGTGACACCCTGACCTACACCAAGGATCTGCAGCAAAACTGGCAAGTCTGCCCTAGCTGTGGGCATCACCACCGCATTACAGCTCCAGAGCGGCTGGAACAGCTTTTGGATCCCGGATCCTGGCAACCCCTCGACGAGCACCTGGCTCCCACGGATCCCCTACACTTTTTCGACCAAAAGCCCTACTCCGAGCGCTTGGCCACCTACCAGGAGCGCACCCAGCTCAAGGATGCCGTCCTGACAGGGTTGGGAAGCCTGGAAGGGATCCCGGTGGCGATTGGGGTGATGGACTTTCGCTTTATGGGCGGCAGCATGGGCTCGGTGGTGGGAGAGAAGATCGCCCGCCTCACGGAACGGGCCACCTGCGATCACCTGCCCTTGATCCTGTTTTCGGCTTCGGGGGGAGCCCGCATGCAGGAAGGGATCCTCAGCCTGATGCAGATGGCCAAGACCTCAGCCGCCCTACAAAGGCACCGCGACGCCAGACAATTGTTCATCTCCGTGCTCACCCATCCCACCTATGGCGGGGTAACTGCCAGCTTTGCCATGCTGGGAGATTTGATCCTGGCCGAGCCGGGCGCGCAGGTGGGGTTTGCCGGGCCCAACGTAATCGAGCAAACCATCGGCAAGGGCAAGCTGCCAGAAGGCTTCCAAACCGCCGAGTACCTGCTGGCCCAAGGGCTCATCGACGCGATTGTGCCCCGCACCGAGTTGCGCAAGCGCCTGGCCCAGTTGCTCTCCATGCACCGTCCCCGTTTGCATGTGTCCCTTCCTTCAATCAGCTCAGAGGCTTTAACCCTGCAGCCCATGCTGTAGGTAGATCTGGCTGGAACCTGAGATGGGTGGCCGAGGCGGGATCCCTTCCCTGCGGGGGATGGAGTTCCTGCTAAGCTCTGGGGCGGCTCTTACTTCATGGGTTTACACGGCTTCCCTCTGGCTTGTTGGGAGAGGAGCTGGGGGCGAGAGGGCAGATGTTTTTGGAGGGAGCCGCGCTGTCCCTGGGGATCTTCACAAGATTTCCTGGTGGGCGGTAGCGGATGGTGTTAAGGTGGGGCATGAGGTCTTCACTGGAAACGATGGATTTCAAGCTGCGCATCCGTACTGCTGA
>NZ_JANSIC010000160.1:0-5936 GCF_047461955.1 Synechococcus sp. R55.7 | reverse complement strand
CCAATCCCGAACCTGCCGTTAGCCCCAGTTGGGGAAAGCTGAGAAATCGTTTAAGATCGTTAACGGCAACACTCTAAACAACCGGACGGTGCTCTGCATGGCGGTGCAAGAGGAGGTTTTTTTTGAGGGCGGCCCCCACAGTGGCGATTTGGTGTTGAACTCCTTCATTGGGGCTACACTTGTCGGCTTGCCTCTGTTTGTGGGGGCACTGGTGCGTAAGCTGTGGGTACACTATCGGATTACCAATCGTCGCATCACCGTGATTGGGGGATGGGGCGGCAAGGAGCGCTCAGATGTAATCTACGGCGAGATTGCCAAGGTGGTTATGGTGCCCCGTGGCTTGGGCGTGTGGGGAGACATGGTGCTCACCCTCAAGGACGGCAGTCGCCTGGAGATGCGGGCCCTGCCTCGCTTCCGCGAGATCTACAACTACATCAATGAGCGGATCGACGAGAAAGCCAAGCAGGTGAGCGGCCCAATTGGCAAAAAGCGCCGCTCTGCCAAGTCCTGACAGTGCCTGACCCTTGGGGATCCCTTCCTGTGGCCTTTCCCCCTCTCCCGGGCCAGCATTCGCTTGGCCTGAGCGCCTGGCCCTGGTGCACGAGTACCTGATCTGGCCGGGGGGATCGGAAAAGGTTCTGCAGGAGCTGGTGGCCTTTGCCCCCCAGGCCCCCCTTTACGTCAGTCTCTTCTCCGCTCACACCCTGCCGCCGAGCTGGCAGGAGCTGTCGATTCACACCTCTTTTTTGCAAGGCTGGGCCAAGTGGCTGGGGGTGCTGCGCCCTGATTACCATGCCCGCCTCAAGTATCTGCTGCCCTGGATGCCGTTGGCCTATGAGAGCTTCGACCTCTCCGGCTATGACTGTGTGATCTCCAGCAGCCACGCCTTTGCCAAAGGGATCCTGACGGGAGCCTCTACCCTGCACCTGAGCTACATCCACAGCCCCACCCGTTACCTCTGGGAGAACCGGGAGCTGTATCTGCAGCGAGAAGGGCTGGGGAGAAGCGGGCCTGTTGGCGCAATTGGCCAATGGCTGCTGCACCGCTTGCGCCAATGGGATTTTCTGGCAGCTCAACGTCCAGATCTGTTGATCGCCAACTCCCAGCACATTCGCCGCCGCATTGCCAAGCTCTATCGCCGCGAGGCTGTGGTCATTTATCCGCCCGTTCCGCTGCAGGGGTTGGAGCCGGTGGCGGATCCCAGCGCCGATTATGACCTGGTGGCAGGCCGACTGGTGCCCTACAAACGGGTGGATCTGGCGATTGCCGCCTGTGAACGGCTGGGTCGTCGGCTGCTGGTTGTGGGCGAAGGGCCGGAGCTGGCTCGGCTCAAGCGACTGGCGGGGCCGCAGGTGGAGTTTTTGCCCCATCAGCCCCCCGATCGTTTCCGGGAACTGCTAGCCAATTGCCGGCTGCTGCTGTTCCCCTGGGAGGAGGATTTTGGCCTAGTGGCAGTGGAGGCCCAGGCCTGCGGCCGCCCCGTGGTTGCCCTCAACCGGGGAGGTGCCCAAGAGACGGTCATCCACGGCCAAACCGGCATCCTCATTCCCGAGGCCAGTGTGGAAGCGCTGGTGGAAGGGCTGCGGCAGGCGGATCGACAGGAATGGGATCCGCAGCGGATTCGGGCCCATGCTCTGCAATTTGCCCCAGAGCGGTTTCATGCCCAGCTGGGAGCCCTGTTGCGCTGGGCTTGGCCTCGTTTTCAAGCTGGAGAACGGTTGGATCCCCGAGAATGGAGCGCTCAGTAGGGCCGCCGCTGCACAAAAGTCGGCAACTCAATCCGGTTGCGACTGCCCGTTTCCCCTCCTGCCCGTGAAGCGGCCAAAGCGGAGCGTTTCAGGAGCCTTTCTGTCCGTTGGCGCCAGCCGAGCGGGGCACTTTCTTCCCGCTCGTCCAGGGTGAGCGGCGGGATCCCTGGGGTGGGTGTTCTCCAGGTGGTGGCCGGGGAAGGAGCAGACTCGTCAGCCGCGGCAGGAATCCGTTCCTGGGCCCGATGATTCGACCTGGGCTCGACAACCGCTGGCTGAGGGGAAGCGGAGGCCGACTGACGCAGTGTGGCCAGTTGCTCTTCCAGTTCTTGATTGCGCTGCTGCAGCAGGGCCACTTCCTTTTCTTGGGTTTGCGCGTAGGCGTGGGCCTGCACACACTCGGTTTTCAAAGCCATCACCTGCTGCTGCAACTTCTCGATTTGCTTTTGGCTGACCAGATGATGGGCCTCGGCCAGTTCTCGCCCCCGCCGGGCTGCTTCCAGGCTTTCTCGGGTGTCCTGCACCTGCTGCTGAACTTCCTGCCACTGGGCAAGGGTGGGACGCTGGGCCAACTCTTGCATGAGCTGATCCCGCTCGGCTCGCAAAGCACCAAGCTCGCGGGTCAAAGCCTGCACCTGCTCCTCCAGGGCAAGGATTCGCTGCGCCTGTGAGGACTCTGTTTCCCTGAGGTGGGCGGCCTGGGCTGCTTCCGCTTCCAGCTTGGCAATCTGTTGGGCTTGCTCGGCCTGCTGCCGCTGACTCTGCTGCAGCTCTTCCAGCAAGGTGTCCCGCTCGGCCTTGGCAAAAGAGGCCTGTTGGCGCAGATGATCCAGCTCCGCCTGCAAGCGTGCCCATTGCTCTGGGGTAGGACGCTCTTCCAGTTCGCGAATACGTTGCCGGGCGGTGTTCAGGTCAGCTTCCATGTGTGCCTTTTCGGTTTCCAGATGGGTCTTCAAACGCTGCCATTCGGCTTCCGCTTGGCGGTGGGCAGCCTCTAGCTCCGCCCGTAGGGTTTCCAGTTCTTGTGCAGAAGGTCGAGCAGCCAACTCTTGGATTTGCGCTTGCAATTGTGCTTTTTCCTCCTCTAGCTGCTGTACACGGAGCTGCAGTTGGGCTTGCAAAAGCTGCACCTGCGGCAACTTGACGGCGTATTCTCCCAATTGGTTGGCCTGCTGTTTCAGCTCCAGGAGCTCCTGCTGCAGTTGGTAAAATCGGGCCGGATCGACGCGCCGCTGCAATTCCGCCTTGAGGGTTTCAATTTCCGTCTGACTGGTTTGCAACTGCTGCTGCAGAATGTGGTAGTGCTCCAGCGTTGGACGGCGCTCCATTTCCCACAGGAGATTCTGCAGTTCTTCGATGTGCTGTTGCTGAAGCTGAAAAGCCTCTAGGGTAGGGCGCTGGGCCAGCCGCGCTTTCTCCTCTTGACACGCTTGCAAAGCTTGATCCCGCTCTTGAATCTGGGCCTGTGCTTCCAGCAGTTGATGTTCCAGGCGATGGATGCACTCAATCTGCTGCAATGACAGCGCTTCCGATTCGGCGAGGGATCGCTCTAGGTTGCGCACCCGCGCCCGCAAGGCTTTTAGCTCCTCTTCCCCTTCCATATCCAGGCTGCTCGACAGGTTATGGGCCTTACTGTAGCAGATGGTTTGGGCAAAAATCCAGCTTGCCACTATATGTGGCGTGAATTTTTAGTTTTTCTCGAAAAGGACGCTAAGCCTGTTATCCCCACCCTCTATACTGAGAAGGTGAGTTTTCAGATTGAACCCTGTGATGAAGCTGGGATCCAAATCCTGGGGATGGGCGCTGGGCCTGCTGGGCGTGGCCTTGGTCGGTTGTGGTGCCGATGCGCTGACGGCCAGTACTCCGCCGCCGCCTTTGATCACCAGCAGCGATATTCCTTCTGTGGTACATCGGAACGGCTTTTTGGAGCTGGGGGTTTCGGTATCGGTGCCGGGCCGGATCCCGGCGGAGCTGGCGTTTCAGGTGTCGTGGTCAGGGATCGAGGTGCAGACGCTATCGGCAGCGCAGGTGAATTGTGTGTCGGGAGAGGTGTCTTGTACAACCCGCTTCCGCATTCGTCCTCCCCTAAGCTTGGTGCCCGGCTCCTACCTAGTCAGTTTGCGGGTCTTCGACCGGTTGGGCCAAAGCGCTGTGGTGACCGGGACGGTGCTGCTCAGGGATCCCTGAGGTCGCCCTATCCTTGCCCAGCCTTGAGAAAGCGGTGCGGTTCCCGTTCCCATAAGCATTGCGTAGCAGTAGGTAGCAGTATGAGGTGCCGTAGGCATAGCACCTCTGCCCAAGCTTTGAATGGGTAAGGGATCCCTTCAGCGGGGGGGAAATACTTTTTGGCGAACATCGTCGGCGAAAGCTTCCACTGCTTCTCGGATCGCCTGTCTCAAATTGGTATAGGCCTTGGCAAAAGGGGGGAGCCGCTCGCTCAGCCCCAGCAGGTCGTGGGTGACCAAAATCTGCCCATCGCAGGCCGGCCCGGCTCCAATGCCCAGGGTTGGGATCCCCACCTGGGCTGAGATTTGGGCAGCCAATTCCGCCGGCATGTGCTCCAAAACCAGGGCAAATGCCCCTGCTTGCTCCAGGCTGAGGGCTTCTTGCCGCAGACGCTCGGCCTCTGGAGGGTTTTTTCCCTGCTGGCGATAGCCCCCCAGTTGATGTTTGGCCTGCGGAGTGAGGCCGATATGACCCAAAACCGGGATCCCCCGCTGCACCAGAAAGGCCACCGTTTCCACCATGTCGGGGTAGCCCCCCTCCAGCTTGACCCCGTTGACTCCTGCCTCCTTCATCAACCGCCCTGCTGAGAGGAGAGCTTGTTCTTTGTGGACTTGATAAGTCAAGAAGGGCAAGTCGGCCACCAAAAAGGCCCGTTCTACCCCGCGGCGCACCGCCTGGGCGTGATGGAGCATCTGTTCCAGCGTCAGGGGCAGGGTGCTGGTATACCCCAAGTGGGTCATGGCCAAGCTGTCGCCCACCAGGATCAAGTCGATCCCAGCCTGATCCAAAATCTGAGCGGTGGCGTAGTCGGCAGCCGTGAGGGCCACCAAAGGTTGACCCGCCTGTTTGGCCTGGCGAAAGTGGTGAATGGATAGAGCAGCCATATCCCTATGATCTCATCTGGGCGTTCCCGCCAGCGGTGCGGAGCACTTTCCCATCAACCGCATCCCGCGGGAGGAGACAAGCTTGGCTTTGAGGCTGGGAAGAAGCAGGAGACTCGGTTTGCCGTTAAGATGGTAAAGCCCCACAGCTGACTGGAAGGGTGACAGAGTGGTTGATTGTGACGCTCTCGAAAAGCGTTGTGACTGCAAGGTCACCGTGGGTTCGAATCCCACCCCTTCCGTCTTCAGGCATACAGTTTTAGAACGCCTTGCCCAGCTAGGGCCTCTGGGATTTTTGGGGATCCCACCCAAGCCCTTCGCATCAGCGGTGCGGTTCCCCCATAACACTTTGGCATGGAGCCAAGGTCAAGGTTGGATGGGGTTCTTGGCCTTTCTTCTAGAGTCTTATGTTCACCGCTCCTGCTCTCTCTGCCCAACTGCATCCGCTCATTCAGGGCTTATCTGAGGCAATCCTGAACGTTTGGGGATCTACCCTCACCCTAGCCCCCTATCCTCTGCCTGAAGATCTGGGCTACGTGGAAGGCCGCCTAGAGGGTGAGAAATTGCAAATTGAAAACCGCTGCTACCAAGGGGATCCCTTTCGCAAGCTGCACCTGGAGCTGGCCCAGGCCGGGCAAAGCCTGGACATTCTCCATTGCGTTATGTTTCCGCAGCCGCAGTACCCGCTGCCGCTGTTCGGTTGCGACATTGTGGTCGGTCGCGGACAGGTGAGCGCCGCCATTGTCGATCTCTCGCCGGTGACCCCCAGCTTGCCCGATCTCTATATCCAAGAGCTGGAAGCGTTGGGATCCCATCTGGCCCCTTTCCAGCATCGGCGCCGGTTGCCGGAGTGGGGCACGATTTTTTCTCCCTACTGCCTGTTCGTCCGTCCTGCCGACGAAGCAGAGGCCGACCGCTTTTTGCACTTTGCCTGCCGTTTCCTGGAAATTCACTGCCGGCTGGCGCAGCAGATCCCCCCACAGACGGATCCCGGCCAGATTTTGGCCCACTACCAGGGGCAGCAGCGCTATTGCAGCCAGCAACAGCAGAACGACCGCACCCGCCGCGTTTTGGAAAAAGC
>NZ_JANSIC010000159.1:0-5937 GCF_047461955.1 Synechococcus sp. R55.7 | reverse complement strand
CTCTGCCCCGCCTCAGACTGAGGTTCTAGCACCGAAGGGTAGTGCGCTACACTCGCCGAGATTGGGTTTTGAGTGTAGGATCCCTGCCCAAAAGTTGCTGTGGCTGCTATGACTAGGGCAGTGGGTGGTGAGGGATCGTGATGAAGACTTCACAGCTTGCAAAAGGATGCCTGCTGATCGATTGTCAGGGCTTTGATGAAAAGACGATAAACCTGTTTTTGGCACCTGGGCCCGATCCCTACCGGGAAACAGAAGAATTTCTCCTGGACTGCGAGATGCGGGCAGATGAGCTGCCCCGTTATCTGCGGCGGGCCTTGCTGGAGTTTCAGTTGTATTCCAATTCGGAAGGGATCCTGCTGCTGCGGGGCTTGCCCGTGGATCCCGGACTAGACCATACCCGCACACCGGCTCTGGCGCAGCGCTCTGAGGAGAAAACCACTTTTGTCAGCGAACGCTGCTTGGCAATGATCGGCAGCCGCTTGGGGCATTTGGTCTCCTACATCCAAGAAAAAAACGGGGATTTGTTTCAAAACTTGGTGCCTACTCCCGACAGCGAAGAGGTGCAATCTTCCGAGGGATCCCGCACTCGGCTACAGTTTCACCGCGAGACGGTTTTTCATCCCCACTCACCGGAGTTTTTGCTGCTGTTTTGCCTGCGCCCCGACCATGATCGTGTGGCGGAAACCACCTACGCCAGCATCCGTCATGTCCTGCCTCTGCTAGGAGAGCGCGAGCGGGAGCTGCTGTTTGAACCCCTGTATCGCACTGGCATCGACTACTCCTTCGGCAACCGGCAAGCCCTGATCAATGGACCCATTTTGCCGGTGCTGTATGGCCGTCGAGAGGATCCCTTCTGGAACTACGACGAAGACCTGATGGTGGGGCTCACCCCCGAAGCCAGTCTGGCTCTAGAAGCCCTGAGGAAGGGAATCCACGCTGTCTACCGAGGCATCAAGCTGGAAACAGGGGATCTGCTCTGTATTGACAATCGCCGCACCGTTCACGGACGGACTGCCTTCTCTCCCCGCTACGATGGCTTCGACCGCTGGATCCAGCGCTCATTTGTGGTGCGGGATCTCGGCCTTTCGGCAGGGGATCGCCATCCCGGTGAGCGCATCATTCGCACCGCCTTCGCAACAGATGATGAGGCCCAAGCTGCCCTCAATGGGGAGCAGGTCTGTCTCAGAAGATCCTGAGAAGTTCGCAGACTTCAGCGCCATCCATAGCTCAAGTCCGTAAAAGTACTATTGGCGATTTCCCCGAAAGGGTTTGGATGAGTCGCCCCAGATTCTGATGTCAAAATACGTGATCCTCACGATGGCTATCGCAGAGCGTTTCCAGCATTCTAGGCTTATGAGCCAAAGCCATCAATTCTTCTCACGATTGCGAGGTTAAGATGAGCATTCGCAAGATCATCGATGAAGTTCTACAATCTTTAGTTTTAACTCTACAGCAGGAGTCCAACATTAACCAAATCCTCTGGGAAAGAAACTATGATCCATCTGATCTAGAGGCTCTGGATGAGTTGGTAGAAGCCATTTTGCGCCAAGAGGTAAGGGCTGCTTCCGATCCCTGCTAGAAACCTAGCCTTGCTTGCAAACGACGGCAGATCTTGCTCAAAACTTACACACTTACACAACGCACAACTGAGAGCAATTGTGCATGCTCCTAGCATGAGTCGGGATGAGATTCCAATCTCTCGACAATTTCCCGGATTAAATGCTCATCAGAGCGATTGATCTCGGGGTGGAAAGGCGCCTGTTTTAAGTAGCGCTTGAGATCCTGGCAGGCTTGCTGCCAACGGCCCAACTGATAATACAACAGCCCGCGATCCCTTAGGTGGGGCAAGGATTCAGGGATCAACAACAAGATCCGTTCCGCTGCTGCCAAAGCGGGTTCCAGTTCGGCGCGGCTCAGATAAATTTGCTTGAGGTTGTTGAGCAAGCGTACCAAGATCAGGCGGGGAGGGGTGGGGCGTAGGTGGTGTTCTTGGAAAGGGATCCCAGGCCCGTAGATTTGCGACAAAAGCTCTTGACAATCTTCTGGAAATAAAATCTCCCCCTGCTGAAAGGGATCCACAAAAATCTCGGCGCCTGCAAACAGGGGCCGGATTAAAAAGTGGCCGGGCATGCCCACTCCTGCCATGGGAAAATCGATCCGCCGCGCCAGCTCTAGATAGATCAGCGACAGCGTAATCGGGATCCCGGTGCGCCGATCGATCACTTCGTTCAAAAAGCTGTTGCGTGGGTCGTAATAATCTTCGCGATTGCCACGAAAGCCCAGATCCTCAAAGAGATAGTGATTCAAGATCTTGATGACCCGCAGGGGATAACGCTCCGGGGGAAGGCGCTCTTGCACCTCTGCGGCCATCTCATCCAGAGCGGCCACATACTCTTCCACCTCCAGATCGGGATAGGCTTCTTGGGCAATCCAGAGGGCCGCCCGACCCAGATCGATGGGCTCCGATTGGATTTCAAGGGCAAAGCGTTGACGGGCAGCAGGAATGCTCATGAAATGTTAAATATTAAATATTGAGGTTCTTTGCAAGGATCTCGGTTAGAACAGCAGCGTGCAAAAGCTGGTCAACAGCAAGGTCACCGCCGTCAGGAGCAGGCTAAAGCTCCAAAGCCGCAAAGCGGCAAGCAGCAGGATCCCGATCACCCAAATCAGCAGAGCATTCCAATAGGGTCGGTTGGGGGCTTTGGACACATTAATTTTCTGGAAGAAGGGCAGCAGGATGAACGATACATCCAACAACAGGCGCGGCAGCCGCAAATTGTCCGGCAGCGGCAGATCTCGCACCGCCAAATAAAGCAGCCCCCAGCTCAACAAAAGCGGGATTAGGAGCAGATAGTTGGATTCGGCCAGCAGGGGTCGATCCACCACCAGCGGAAACAGAGGGCTGATCCCCCAGAGCAGATAGAGGTAAAAGTTGAAGTTCAGCAGCGGCTGTAGCAGAGGGGGCACCTTGAGGCGTTGACCTTGGGATCCGATCCCGTTTACCTGAGCTGCGATTTTCTGGCCCAGGGATCCACCTTTTTGAGGGGTTTGCGCTGCCGGAGCCGCCCGCCAACCGCAGTGGTCGCAGTAGGGAGACTTGAACCGGTAGGCTGGGATCGGCTTGCCACAGGAAGGGCAACGTTGGATCGGACGAGGTTGAGAACTGGAAGCCATGACCACCCCGCGGTACTTCTGCCTTAGCATGCCCCAATGGCTCTCAGTTTACTCCCAGGGCAAACGACAATGTAATACAGGCTGCCCCCAAAGCCGCGCCGGCCATGACCTGAACGGGAGTGTGCCCCAGCAATTCTTTCAGGTAGGGTTCTGGAAAACGGTCGGCGCCCTTTTCTTCAAACCATTCTTCCAGGAGGCGATTCAGCACCCGCGCCTGTTTTCCAGCGGCTTGGCGGATCCCCGCGGCATCGTACATCACCACCAATGCGAAAACCACCGTCGCGGCAAACAGCAGGCTGTCCCAGCCTTCCTGCATCCCCACCCCAATGGACAAAGCCGTCACCAACGCTGCGTGGGAGCTGGGCATCCCCCCAGTTTCTACCAAGACTCGCAGGTTAACCTTGCCCGACCGTACATAGGAAAGGATCAGCTTGATGGCTTGGGCCAACACACTGGCCAGCAAAGCAACCCAGAGGACATGATTGGCCATCAACTGTTGCAGCATACAGCTCTCCAGCACAGACATGCGAGCAGGGTCTCCAGGGATCCCATCTGATCTTGTCCCCTTGTCCTGTCCTAATGCTGACGGCGAGTGATGAAGTCCGCCAGAGCCAGCAGCGGCTCTGCCCGCGGTCCGTAGGGGCGCAACGTTTCCTTGGCCGATTGAATCAGCTCCTCGGCTTTTTGCCGGGAAGCCTCTAGGCCCAACAAGCTGGGATAGGTGGCTTTGGCAGCAGCTTGATCCTTGCCTGCCGTTTTGCCCAGTTGCTCGCTGGTGGCGGTGATGTCCAAAATGTCGTCCACAATCTGAAAGGCCAAGCCAATATCGCGGGCGTAGCGGCTCAGGCGGTCCAGCAGCTCCTCATCTCCCCCCGCCAGGATCCCTCCCGAAACCACCGAGACTTCCAATAGAGCGCCGGTTTTGTGGCTGTGAATGTACTCCAAAGTTTCCAGGGAAATGGCTTTGCCCTCCGACTCCAGATCCACCACCTGTCCCCCCACCAAACCGGTTGCCGCCACAGCATGGCCAATGCGGGCAATCACCTGCAACACCAACTGCGGCGGTACCCCCTGAGTTTGGCTGGCAATGTGCTCAAAGGCAAAGGCCAGCAGGGCATCTCCTGCCAAGATGGCAATGTCTTCGCCGAACACCTTGTGGTTGGTGGGTTTGCCGCGGCGAAAGTCGTCATTGTCCATGGCCGGCAAGTCGTCATGGATGAGCGACATGGTGTGGATCATTTCCAGGGCACAGGCGGTAGGCAGAGCCTGCTCCACAGTGCCGCCGGCCAACTCGCAAGCAGCCAGACAGAGGATGGGCCTGAGGCGCTTCCCCCCTGCCAATAGGCTGTAGCGCATCGCCTCGTAAATGCGCTCCGGATAGGCGGGAACCAAAGCTGCAGAGAGAGCTTCTTCCACCTGTTGCTGACGCTGGCTCAGGTAGGCTTTCAGGTTAAAGGTTTGGGCAACCAAGCGGGGTTTCCTCTCAACTCGGCAATGGGGGGATCCTTGTCGAGCCGTTCTTCAACAGACTTGTCAGGTGTCATTATCTCATGTCCACTTTAATTGGGGATCCCAGCCCAGAGGCCAAAAGGGTAAGAAGTAACAGCAAGTTGCAGCCGATGAAGAAACTGCAGGGATCCTGAGCCGCCAACTTGCGGTTGCTGTCGCCACAATGTCAGGATTCATAAGGATCTTTAGCCGGATTGCCCTCCTATGTCCCACTCGCCTGTTCAGCTCAGCGCCACCTCCTCCACCGCCAGCGGTGCGGAGCACTTGGGTGACCGTTTGCTGCGGGCGGCCCGAGGGGAAGTGCTGGATCGCCCTCCAGTTTGGATGATGCGCCAGGCGGGTCGCTACATGGCGGCCTACCGCGAGCTGCAAAGCAAGTACACCTTTAAGCAGCGTTGCGAGATCCCGGAGCTGGCCGTCGAGATCTCGTTGCAACCGTTTCGGGCCTTTGCCCCTGATGGGGTGATCCTGTTCAGCGATATCCTCACCCCCCTTGAGGGCATGGGCATCCCCTTTGAGCTGGTGGAGCATCAGGGGCCAATCATCGACCCGCCGATTCGTTCCCAAGCCCAAATTGAACGCATCCGCCTCCTGGAACCGGAAGAAAGTCTGCCCTTTATCAAGACCATTCTCAGCACCCTGCGCCGCGAGGTGGAAGGGAAAGCAACGCTGCTGGGGTTTGTCGGCTCCCCCTGGACTCTGGCCTGCTATGCTGTGGAAGGGCGCAGCTCCAAAGATTACGCCCACATCAAGAGCTTGGCCTTCGCGCAGCCGCCATTGCTGCATCAGTTGCTGAGTAAGCTGGCCGACAGCATTGCCCGCTACGTGATCTACCAGATCGAGTGCGGCGCCCAGGTGGTGCAGTTGTTCGATACTTGGGCCGGCCAGCTCAGCCCAGTCGATTACGAGTGTTGGGCCTTGCCCTACCAAAAGCAAATTGTGGATCAGGTGAAAGCTCGCTATCCGCAGGTGCCACTGATCCTCTACATCAACGGCAGCGCCGCTTTGCTGGAGCGGGTGGGCAAAGCCGGCATCGACGTGTTCAGCCTCGATTGGATGAGCGACATGGCAGAGGCCAGGGCTCGCCTGGGATCCCTAGCGGTGCAGGGCAATCTGGATCCAATGGTGTTGCTGGGATCCCCGGAGTTCATCCGGCAGCGCACCCTAGAGGTGATTCGAAAAGCCGGATCCCGTGGGCATATCATGAACCTGGGCCACGGCATTCACCCAAGCACTCCAGAGGCCAATGTCCAT
>NZ_JANSIC010000158.1:0-5977 GCF_047461955.1 Synechococcus sp. R55.7 | reverse complement strand
ACCCCTATCTGGATAGCGACCGGCTCGGAAAGAGAAGGTGGCACAAAATCATCCTCCACGGCCTGGAACCCATTTTGAACCCGACGCCACACCTCAGCCCAAGGCAGGGCCTCATAGTAGGTGAGCGTGTTCCAGAACCGCCCCAGATCCCAAGGCATGAGTCTACCTCATCTCTTCAGAGGTCTATCCCGGATCCCTAGCTTAGGGCAGCGCCGAAGAACTCCACCGCTTCTGCCAACACGTCTAAAAAGCGATCCACCTCCGCCAACGTGTTGTACAGGTAAACACTGGCTCGGGCAGTGGATTGTACTCCCAAATAGCGATGGAGGGGTTGAGTGCAGTGGTGCCCCGCTCGAACGGCAATGCCTTGCTCATCCAGCAAAGTAGACAGGTCATGGGGATGGACAGCCTCCACCGAAAAGCTAACCAGCCCTGCCCGTCGCGCCGGATCCTTGGGGCCATAAACCGTAATACCCGCTATGTGCTGGATCCCGTCCAACAGGTGGGTAATCAACCTTTGTTCATGGGCATGAACCCGCTCCAGACCGATCTGGCTCAAGTAATCTACGGCTGCCCCCAGCCCCACCGCCTGGGCAATCGCCGGCGTACCAGCCTCAAATTTGTGGGGGATATCCGCATAGGTGGCGTGATCCCAGTACACATCGGCGATCATCTCTCCCCCACCCAAAAAAGGGGGCATCGCTCGCAGCAGCTCCCGCCTGCCGTAGAGGACGCCAATCCCCGTTGGGCCACACATCTTGTGCCCCGAAAAGGCCAACCAATCGCAATCCAGCGCCTGGACATCCACAGGCATGTGGGGCACGCTCTGGCAGGCATCCAGCAAAACCTTGGCTCCGTAACGATGGGCCAGTTCAGTAATCTCCTGAACGGGGTTGATGGATCCCAGCATGTTGGAGACCTGGGTTACCGCCACCAAGCGGGTGCGGTCGCTGAGCAAAGACCGGTAGTGCTCCAGATCCAGCTCTCCCTCTGGCGTGATCTGGATGAACTTGAGGTGGGCTCCCGTCCTTTGGGCCACCCATTGCCACGGGATCAGGTTGCTGTGATGCTCCATCACCGAGAGGACGATCTCATCCCCCCGCTCCAGATGGCTCAAGCCCCAACTGTAGGCCACCAGATTGATGGCTTCGCTGGCATTGCGGGTGTAGATGATCTCCTGAGGAGAAGGCGCGTTCACAAAACGAGCGATCTTTTCCCGCGCCCCCTCATAGGCATCTGTGGCTTCGTTGCTCAGCGTATGCACCCCGCGATGCACGTTGGCGTTGCAGTGTCGATAGTAATGATCCATCGCCTGCATAACCGCCAGTGGCTTTTGAGAAGTGGCGGCATTGTCAAAGTAAATTAGCGGGTGGCCGTTGACCTGGCGCTGCAAAATCGGAAAATCTGACCGCACCTGGGCAGCCAGGTCGAAAGAATGGTCAAGCTTGAGAGAAGAAAGGGGGGATACCGCCATGGTCTGCGCAAAAAGCCTGCTTCCCTCAGTATGACATCGCTTCCGGCCAGCCTTCGGCAAACCCATCCGCCCAATCCCTTCCAGCATCCAGGGATCCCTTCCGCCCTGACCTGAAAGCGAAACTTGTCACAAAATGTAACCTTGTGTTAAGTTTGGTTACAGCAACCAATACGAGGTATTAGCAATGCAATCGTCTCCCAGAATCCCTTCTCGTCTGGACTCCGCTTCTGTTGCCCAGTACTACGACACCACCAACGACTGGATCCCAGGCTGGACAGAGCAAGCGGAGCGTTGGAATGGACGCTTGGCCATGTTGGGCTTGGTGATCAGCATTGCTACAGAAGCGGTGCTGGGCCACAGTGTTTTTGCCAGCACTCTCGCCCAGTGGCTAGGTCTGCAATAACCTGCAATAATTTGTCGAAGAACTTTTCGGTAGAGCCACATTGGACATCTCACAGACTTTCTCTTCGGCTTTGAGATGTTACAGCTCTACCCTTTTTGGGAGCTTTTTCACCCTTCAATCCCTATCTCGACAGTCCGATGATGCTTGACAATCCCTTCCTCCCCTACATTGCCGTCATGGTGGCCGGGCTGGTGGCCGCTGTTGTGATTGGCTCGATGGCTTTCTTCAACTCCAAGCGCCCTGCTGGCTGGGAAGGCGCCGGTCGCCCGCGGTACGTGCCGCAGTACGGTCAAGACGGCGATACCCCGCCGGAGTGGGAGATTGGCTGGACGGAGAAGGCTGAGCGATGGAACGGACGGCTGGCCATGCTGGGGTTTGCCATCAGTGTTGTGGTAGAGGCCATAGTGGGCCACAGCGTGTTTGCCTCTGCACTGGGGATCCACTGATCCAAGTTGAAAGCTGTCCGGCGCCCAGTCGTCTCGAGGAAATAAAGGCGGAAGCTATGGAAGCCTGCTTTTTCCTCATGCGTGCTCTTTGTCTTTGCCGTGCAGTACTACCTCGCTTATCTCCTGGAAAGGCTGTACCCAAAGATCGGTGCCTCCTCCATTCGGTTGGTGTCTAGCCATCTGTTGCCTGTCTAATATGATTCTCAAAGGTGAGACGTGCTGGAAGCTCAGAAAGGTTCATAGGGATACCCACAAGCTTGAGTGTCTTGAAAAATAGATGGAAGTTATCTACCTTGTCACAGCGGAAGTAACAATCAGAGCTCTTTGTTGACCTAGACCCTGAGATAAACTCCAGGCGGAATACGTAACCATCCTCACTATCAATGCACAGCTTAATCTCTTTGATAGCCTGGATCCTAAATAACAATCGCTCTGAAGAACCGAAATCCTCGACTCTAACGTACTCCCTACTTATGGCAACGCATCCAAATGAAACCTCTTGTCCACGCTCAATTGCTTCTCTCATGCCTTTCCAGCGCGTGGAGCAAATGTAGCTGGCTACATACCTCATCAAAGGCAAAGACGGGGAAGATATAGATACGACAGGATTTCCTTGGCAATTGATGTAGTAGCTGTAGTATGGGTAGCATTCTGATTTGACAAAACCGACACTCTTCTTTCTGAAGTCCACGTTCACTGAGACAATTTCGTTATACCTATAGGCAAGTCTGTTCTGCTTTCCTAGGATGTCACGATAGATGTCATGATAAATGAAGCCATTGCTCAAAATAACAACCCTAGATTTATAGGGTTGATTTGAGTACCAATAGTACCAAAGAAGCATCGATAAACCACCCAACAATCCAGAAAAAGCCATAGCAATAGGAGGTATGCCACTGGCCAAAGTGCTAGGGATCCATGTCCCTAAGGCAGAAAGTATTGCCGATAGAACTGCGAAGATAGGAAGTCCAATAAGTAGCAATGTAGATAAAGATACCGACACAACACGCATCAGCAAAGTAAAAGGGCTCCATTTCTCGATTGGCGTTTCTTCTGTTGTTACGAGGTATCCCAGTGACTTATCCCGTACCAGCTTTGTCTCGGCCTCTAATAACATCACTTATCCCCCCTCACTTCTTGGATAAGCTCCATTGGCAATCTATGCCAAAGTAGTGTTTAGAGACAAACTCATAATCTATTCTGTTTCACCACTGGATAATCTTTTTCTGAACGGCTGTCATACACATGGCAACGCGAGCATTGATCTCATCCTCAGAGCCGAAAATATCCAACTTTTCTTTGAGCCTCTGGATACAGTTTTGTACGGTCTTCTTGCTGGTGTGAATGCGATCTGCGATGGCCTGATCGGTGAGGGCTTCTTTGCAGAGCAAGTTCAAGACCTCAATTTCTCGTTCTGTCAGCTTCGTAAGACCGCGCAACTCCCGCGGCATGCGCAATTCTCCATTCAGGGCGCTTTTGGCCCCCTCCAGAAACACGGTGCGCCGTTCCATTTTGTTGACCGCGGCAAACCCACCCTGGTGTTTGCTGATCAGGCCCACCAATGGAGTTAGCAGCAGCGGCTCGCTGGAATAGGCCATCACATTTAGGGTGGGGTAGTTCTCAAAGATATGACGCAGGAACTCTAGGCCAGGCTCGGCAGACTGCTCCCCGCTGGTTTGACCGTAGAGCAGATCGGCTACAACCAAGTCCGGTTGTTCCCGCTGCAAGCGCAGGATGGCGTCCATAGGGTTGGTGACCGTAATGCACTGAGCATCGGCTGCAATCCGTTGCAGCCACTCACAGTTGTTCTGGGCCACCTCTGGATGATCTTCGACGATCAAAAACTTGAGCGGGGCAGTGGCGCTTTCAACCTCGGGCATCAATCCACTCCTCTAAATCCTTATCTTGTAGTCCATTCTCTGCCGAGCGAGCTTGGCCGAGATGCGTTCGTCGGCAAGGGATCCGTCTGCAAGCATAGCTCCCAGCCGACTACCCCAGTGTAGCCTCAGGTAGGGGCTTAGAGGTGAGCCTGGGGGGGTGGGAAAGGACAGGTTAGGCTAGAGGGTGACGTCAACCGGATCTGAACTGTGGTACCCCTGCAAGATCGCAACCCAACCACCCGCACAGCCTATGTCACTTATGCCCTGGTGATCGTTAACATCTTAATTTTTCTGTACCAGCTAACCCTGTCGCCACAAGAGCTGGCAGCTTTTTTCCGGGAGTGGGCAGTGGTACCGATAGAGTTGACGGCCAGTTTTCGAGGGGAGCTCACCTCTTCGTCGCGTCCGGAATGGATAACCCTATTCACCTCACAATTTCTGCATGGGGGCTTTCTCCACATTGGCGGGAACATGCTTTTTTTGTGGGTTTTCGGCAACAACGTTGAGGATCGCTTGGGCCATGTGCGCTACCTCATCTTCTACCTGGCTTGCGGAGCTTTGGCTGCATTAACGCAGTGGTTTTTCGACATGGGATCCCCCATTCCTTCACTGGGGGCAAGCGGCGCTATTGCTGGCGTATTGGGAGCCTATATTTTGCGTTTTCCACGGGCCGAGATCCTAACCTTGGTGCCCTTGGGTATTTTCATCACAACCCTCTACGTTCCGGCTTGGGTGTTCCTGGGCTTTTGGTTCATCCAGCAAGCCTTCTACGGCATTGCCAGCCTACAGACGCCTACCAACATCGGTATGCAGGGTGGGGGGATTGCCTATTGGGCCCATGCGGGCGGTTTTGTGTTTGGGGCCATTTTGGGGCCGCTGATGGGGTTGTTTTCCGGCAAAAGCCCTTATGACCGCCAAATGACTTGGCAACAACGTGACAGGGATCTGTTTTGATTTGATCAGCTTTGATACTTTCTCAGTCTATTGTTAATCGGATAGCAGCGTGATGGGAGAAAGCCATGGTCAGTCTATCTGCCAAGCCTCTAACTCTGGAAGACTTTCTACAACAGCCGGAAACTCAGCCCGCCAGCGAGTTCATCAAAGGAGAAATTATCCAGAAGCCCATGCCACAGGGAAAACATAGCCGTCTCCAACTAAAACTGGGTAGCTTCATTAACGAGATGTTGGAGCCTTCTCAACTGGGAATGGCATTTCCAGAGCTGCGCTGCACCTTCGCCGGATACGCGATTGTGCCCGATATTTCTGTGATCCCCTGGGATCGGATCCCTGTGGATGAAGATGGCACCATTCAAAATCTCATCCCCTTTTGCCCTGATTGGATGATCGAGATTCTCTCTCCCGATCAAAATCCAATGAAGCTGGTCAAAAAAATCTTGATCGGCCTGGATCACGGCTGCCAAATGGGGTGGATCGTGGCTCCCGAAGAAAGGGTTGTTTTCGCCTACCCTGCCGGGCAGCAGCCGACGGTGCATGAGGATCCCCAAGAGGTGATCCCCACTCCTGCGTTTGCCCAAGGGATCCAACTGACAATCGCAACTTTGTTCGGCTGGATGCAAGTTCAAGCTGGCGAGAGCCACAAGTCCAATGCGGGATAGAAAAAGAGTGGATCTCCTTCCATCCCTCAATTCTCAATTCAAATTCAACATTCAGTTGTTGTAGAGGGCAGGAGCTTGGGCAACCGTCTCACCAGTTTGAGGCAGCTCCTGCCGCAGCAGCGCCACCAAAGCGTTAGTGGATTGGTCGTAGAGGCTGG
>NZ_JANSIC010000157.1:0-6039 GCF_047461955.1 Synechococcus sp. R55.7 | reverse complement strand
TTGCCGAGATGATTTTCCGCTAGCGACCCCCCACACTGCCGGCTTGCTTCTCCATGACGGTTAGGAGGAGGTTTTGGCCCCGGTTCTTTTGGCGGGAGAATCGACCGGCAAGTGTTTGCCAAGGGCGATGACAGCTCAGACACTCTCTAGTCCAACGGATCCAGTCGGTAGCGGCTGAGCCAGTGATCCAAATGCACTTCCTCCTCGTCCAGCAGTTGGGCGTTAATCAACCCCCGTTTGAAGGCAAGACGGATGGCTCGCGCCCGCAAGCTGAAGGTGGTTCCCCACTCGTCGCTCTCAATTTGGTCGTTGCTGACCTCTAACTTGTCGTAGAGGTTGCGCAGACGGTTGGTTACCCCTCGGCGGGACAAAAAGCGCCGTGCAGCAATGGCTTGGTCGGTGAGGCCGAGGGCAATGTCGATCAACACTTCGTACTCGGCGTCGCTGAGACCGGTAATTTTGTTTTGTGAACGGGAATCGACTCCGCGCACCTCTCGGTCGATCACGCATTGCTCATCCTGCACCACCGCTTGGATAGCGCTGACCAATTTTTCATCGGTGCAATTTTTCAAAAGGTAGCCATAGACGGTTTGCGGAGGCACGATCTTGTGCAGTTCCCGCACATAGACTTCATCGGCAAAATGCGACCAAAAAATGATGCGCGTGCTGGGGCACTCTGACCAAACCTGTCGCGCTACCTCGATCCCGGTCATCTCAGGCATGCGAATGTCCATCAACACAAAGTTGGGGTGGTGCTGACGGTAAAGTTCCAACGCCTCTCTACCATTCGAGGCTATATACACCGGGCCGAACTCAGGCAAATGTTGTGTTAGCAGGCTATGAACATGCTGACGGTAGAGAGCGTCATCTTCAGCAAGGAGGGTACTCACGGGCCTTTATCAGAATTACCGAATACTTTCTTTTCACTACCTAACTCTAAAGACACCCACAAGGGAAGATAAGGCACTATTGAGCAGTACTCAATGGAGCAAGGGATCCCCTCCGCCGGCTATGAGTAGCAGCTCGGAAAAAGGATTTGGCCCCGCTCTGTCCTGTGGAGGTTGCGGTTTCCCCATAGCGCTCACGCAAACGGCCAATGAACTTCTCCACCGCAGACGTCGAAAACTTTTGATAAGCAGCAGTCTATGCTGTTTCTACGGCAGAGGCCAAAAATGCCTCAATCTCAGAGCGTTGGGGCAAGCTGGGTTGGGCTCCTGCACGGGTTACAACCAAGGCAGCGGCGGCATTGGCAAAACGCAGGGCTTCCCTCAGGGATCCCCCGGCAGCCAAACAAGCAGCTAAGGCCCCACAAAACCCATCTCCGGCAGCGGTGGTATCCACCACTTCCACAGGATGAGCTGGCCAATGGCCACTTTCTTCCCCATCTGCCCAGACCAGCCCTGCCCCTCCCAAGGTAAGGATAACGGTTGGGATCCCGTGTTTCTGCAGTTCTTGAGCCACCTTTTGGGCTTGTTCCGGCGTCTCCACAGGGGATTGGGCAAGGGCAGCCGCTTCGGTTTCGTTGAGCACCAAGTAGCGAACCTGGCGCAACAGGGATCCTGGCAATGGCACGATGGGCGCAGGGTTGAGCAAAATCGGGATCCCTTGGGCAGAGGCTTGTTCTGCTGCAGCCTGCACAGTGGGCAGGGGGATTTCCAGCTGCAGCAGGAGCAGGGCCGCTGGGGTAAAGGGAGGCAAATGCTCCGGCAGATAGCGACCATTGGCTCCAGGGCTGACCACGATTCTGTTTTGCCCGCCGGGATCCACTGTGATCAAAGCTAGGCCGCTGGGCCCCTCCAACTGCCTCAGGTGGCGGGTATCCACGCCGTTGTGCTCCAGGTTCTCTTGGAGCAGACGCCCAAACTCATCGGATCCCACCGCTCCCCACATTTCCACCTGGGCTCCCGCCCGCGCCGCTGCCACCGCTTGATTGGCTCCCTTACCGCCAGGGTAGGTGGCGTAGTCGGATCCCAGCACCGTTTCCCCAGGGCCGGGATGATGGGGCACCTGCACCACCAAATCCATGTTCAAGCTACCCACCACTCGGATCGGGCCTGCCATCGGGCTTGTGGGGAAATCCTGTTGGAAAAGCAGAGATCTAGAGATCTTTGGTTTGGATCCCTGGGCAGCTATTGTATCAGCCGCCGGTCTTGGCCAGGGATCCCCTTGAGCGCCCTACCACGCGGCAAGGGCTGATAGCAGTCGTGGTTTTTATTACCATCTATTTCAACTGATCGCGCTAGCGGGCCGGAGGCCTTAGCAGGAAGCAACCGGTCGTTTGTTTCACCTCAACGGTGAGATAAATGACTATGCGTTGTGGAACGGTTATCTGTAGGGATTGGTCGCCCTTCGACATATCGCCACTCTGCTGAAAACACAGGGCAAGAACCCGATTCCAAAGGTTGAGGATCCCGACTATCTTGGTGGGTGTTGACCCAGGAAGCAAGCTGATGTTGCTGACCACTACAGACGTGCTCCAAGGTAGAGAGGTTGAGCGTTACTTGGGCATTGTTACCGCCGAGGTAGTTTATGGCACCAATGTTCTACGGGACTTCCTTGCTACCCTCCGCAACATCATCGGGGGACGCACAAGAACCTATGAAGAAGTTTTCGAGAATGCCCAGAAAAAGGTTTTGGAAGAGTTGGAGCAGCGAGCCAAACGTTTGGGAGCAAATGGCATCCTAGGCGTTAGCATTCATACCAACATGAGCACGACAATGATCCTCGTTACCGCCGCCGGCACCGCCGTTAAGCTCCGCTGACGGATGCTTCTGTTGAAGGTTTCCCTTTCTCGGAAGATGATGGCAGCCTGTTCTCAGGCCAGGCTTTCCATCACCGCCTCGTCGATCTCGAAATTGGCATAGACATTCTGCACATCGTCTAGGTTGTCGAGACGCTCCATCAGGGCAAGCACTGACTTGGCCGTATCGGGATCCTCCACATGCACCTCAGTGGATGGGATCCAGCGGATGGCCGCATCTTGCACTGGGTAGCCCTCTTTTTTCAGGTAGGTGGCCACCTGCTCCAGCAGGGTGTAATCGCAGTAGACTTCTGCGTCGGTTCCCTCTACCTTGAGATCCTCCCCGCCTGCTTCGGCTACCGCTAGCAGCAGAGCTTCGGGATCTGTCACCCCCTCTAGGCTAATCACCCCTTTTTGCCGGAACAGCCAGCTCACGCAGCCGGCTTCTCCCAAGCTGCCGCCGGTTTTGCTGAAGGCTTCTCGCACCTCGGCAGCCGTGCGGTTGCGGTTGTCGGTCATGGCCTCGATCAACACAGCCACCCCACCGGGGCCGTAGCCCTCGTAGCGAACTTCTTCCAGGGGGCTGTCGTCGCTCCAGTTGCCGGCTCCCTTGGCAATGGCTCGTTCAATGTTTTCGCTGGGCATCCCCGCTGCTTTGGCTTTCTCCACTGCCGCCCGCAACTGAAAATTCCCATCCGGATCTGGCAAGCCGTTGCGAGCTGCCACGATGATGGCCCGCGAGAGTTTGGTAAAGAGGCTGCCCTTTTTGGCATCTACACGGGCCTTTTGCCGTTTAATGTTGGCCCACTTGCTGTGTCCTGCCATGCCGCCACACACCAGTCAAGCAATGAATTGGAGGGATCCCTCCATTTTTGAAGCCTAGATCACCTCGGCTCAGGACTCAACCCCGCGACAACTGGGAGGGCACTGGCCTGGTCACAAATTATAGTTAGTTATTTCAAACAGCAGTGAAACGGTTCGTTATGTCGATTCCTAACTCCCTCTCCCAGAGAGAAACTGGGGGTAAGGGCAGCGGCGCGGAGCGCTTGGGGAGTATCTCAATCTGGTTTGAAATGACTATAACGAGGGATCCTTCACAACCCAGACTCAGCTACCCAACAAACCCATCAGGGCTGGATCGGCTGCCGCTGAATTACATCCCCTTGAGGTGGAGGTGGAGCGGCTGGGGTTTCTTGAGGAGTAGGTGTTGCCTCTATGGGAGGAGTTTCCCCAGGAGGCGGGGGCAGAGGGGGCACAGCTTCTCCAGGCACAGGCCCAGGTGTAGGCGTGGGGGTTGGGGATGGAGTTAGAAAGGGCGTCACCTGTCCCAACAGCTCGGCATAGAAAATCGCATCTTGCTCTGGCCCAAAGCGCCCCACTTCCCAACGGTGACGGGGCACAAACATTGTTTGCAGCAGCACTTCCCGGCTGACAAAAGCGGGAGTACCCGAGAAGACGTAGCCATCGACAATGACTCGATTCAAATCGGGCCGAGTTTGAAACACCCGATCCACCTCCCGCAGCATCTCCGTATCCAGCCGCCCCAGCAGAGTTTCCAGGGTGTCTTCAGGGCTGATCGGTACTCGCACCGAAAAGCGATAGCCTTCGCAACGATAGTCCCCACAGATCTTGACCAGCTCGTTACGCACCCGGATTTGCGCCCCAGGATCCAGATTGCGCCCCGGCACAAGGACTTCTTCCTGAGGTTGCTGTTCGACCGGCTGGGCCCATAGCTGGAGTTGACTTGCCCATCCTGCCCAAACTAGGGATCCGAAAAACAAGCCAAATCCCCAACCTTTTAGAGGAAGGCTCCAACCCAGACTGCCCTGCTTAGAGCGGGGTGAAAAGGAGAAATCGCGATCCTGGATCGGGCTGTTCATAAGGCGTTGACCGATTCCTCAGCGATGGCTACCGCCAAATCTACCCGACATCGGCCAGAGAGGCACTAGGCAGGGAGAAAAATAGGGTATCGGCTCCGAATGGTTTCAAAATAGGGGCAGATAAATAGGGAAGCTTTGACAAACTCCCTGTCCTGGGCAGCAACGGATGTGCTGTGGCAGCGCATGGGTGTAGGATCTTAGGCTCTGGGTTCCCGCTCTGCAGGCAGGCCAGTGCTCTGCTGTGTGGGCAATGGATCCATGGATTGTTATTACCGTTGAGATCGCAAACCCAATTCTCTTCTTCTTCTCACGTCTTCTCATGACCGCGGTTGTTCCTTCACCTTTGCGCTACGCCTACTACCCCGGCTGTGTGGCCCAGGGGGCCTGTCGTGAGCTGTATGACTCCACCGACCAGATTGCGCGGCATCTGGGCATTGAACTGGTGGAGCTGGAAGCCGCTTCCTGCTGTGGTTCGGGCACCTTCAAAGAAGAATCGGAGCTGCTGGAAGATACGGTAAATGCCCGCAACCTGGCTTTGGCCGAGGCGCTGGGGTTGCCGATGCTTACCCACTGCAGCACCTGTCAGGGGGTGTTGGGCCGCGTGAATGAAAAGTTAAAAGCTGCGAAAACCGCGAGTCCAGAGTACTTTCACCAGGTGCAAGCCCTGTGCCAGAAAGGGGGCTGTGAGAGCCGTTACCAGGGCACAGGCGATGTGCGCCATTTGCTGTGGGTGCTGGCTCATGACTACGGCCTGGAGCGATTGGCCCAACAGGTCAAACGGCCCCTCTTGGGGCTGCGCTGCGCTGCCTTCTACGGGTGTTATCTGTTGCGGGCCTACGACATCTCCCGCTTTGATGTGGCGCGGGATCCCCGTTTGATGGAGGATCTCTTCGAGCGTTTGGGGGCCACCCCTGTTTGGTATCGCGGGCGCACCCAGTGTTGCGGTTGGCCCATTTCCAGCTACGCCCCGCAGCAGTCTTTCTCGATGGCAGGCCGGCATCTCGTAGAGGCCATAGAGGCGGGAGCCGATTGTTTGGTTACCCCCTGTCCTCTATGTCACCTCAACTTGGACTCTCGGCAGCCGGAGGTGGAAGAGGTGATCGGGCGCAAGCTGGGGATCCCGATCCTGCATTTGCCACAATTGGTGGGCCTGGCCCTGGGGATCCCGGCGGAAAACTTGGGACTGAACCGCCATGTAGTACAGGTGGAAAAAGCCCTGCAAAAAATAGGCCGCTAAATTCCACTTGATGGCTGGGGGATCCCTGGGCAAACATCAGGTCTGGGAAGGATGTGTTATTCTGCCCAGCAAGGTACCCGTCCTTGTTCAAAAACCGCAAAGATCCTCGTAAGCTTAGATCCACCTACTCCTGCTTAGCAGCTCCCTATGGTTGTCTCGGATCCCTTTGGCCTTGTTGTGCA
>NZ_JANSIC010000156.1:0-6076 GCF_047461955.1 Synechococcus sp. R55.7 | reverse complement strand
CTTGCTCAGCAGGGCTATCAAATTGTCCAGCCCCCAGATTTCTCTCTGGGGGTTTATGACTTCGTAAACTCCATCACTGAACAGGTAGAGATGGCTGTTCTCGGGGATCCGCACCTGATCCCTTTGAAAAGTGAGGTCGGGCAAAATGCCAATGGGCAAGTTGGCAGTCTTCAGCAGGAGCGAATCCTGACCCTGGATGAGCAGGGCAGGTGGGTGGCCGGCACTGGCAAAAGAGAGCAGACGGGATCCCGGCTGATAAACCCCATACCAAAGGGTGAAGTACATCTCATGGTGGGATCCCATTTGAAAAGAGTGGTTGAGGGCGCGCAAGACCGCGTCCGGCTGGCGGGGATCGGCATCGGCCAAGCCTTGAGTGCGCAACTGGTTCATCACCGACACCGACAACAGAGCGGATCCCACCCCATGCCCCGACACATCCAGCAGATAGATGGCCAGGTGTTCCTCATCCAGCCAATGATAGTTAAACGAATCTCCCCCCAATTCCTGGGAGGGTAAAAAGCGCCACTCGAGGGTCACTTTGCAGTCGGGAAAATAGGCCGGCTCCGGCAGGAGGGAACGCACATAGCTGGCCGCCTCTGCCAATTCTGCCCGTAACCTGGCCGTTTGCTGCTGCAGGTCATAGCTGAGCTGGTGTAAGCGTAATCCGGCTCGCACACGTGCCCGCAACTCATTGGGGTCGATGGGTTTGCTTAGAAATTCATCTGCTCCGGCATCCAGGCCCTGGATGCGGTCTTCCACCTCAGTGCGGGCGGTGAGCAAAATAAAAAACGTCGTGGAAAACTTGGGATCGGCTTTGATGCGTCGGCAAACCTCTAGTCCATCCATGTCCGGCATCATCCAGTCACAGATGATCAGCCCCGGCACCAGCAGGTGGGCTTGCTCCAGCCCCTCGGAACCGTTGCTGGCCATCTCCACGGTGTAGCCCTGTCGTTCCAGGGATCGCTTCAACACCAGCCGAATCGTCGGATCGTCGTCAACAATCAAAATGGTCGTCATGACCGCTGCACCCCAATCCCAAAGTCAAAACGCATTCAAACCCAACTCCAGCCCAATACCCCATACTGGTAGGCAGACCTTTTATCGTAGCTTAGGCGTTGCGTCAGGAAAACCAGCTCGGCAAGCAGTCCACGACAAAGGGGTGAAGCCTCAGCAGCCTCATCCATCAGAGCTGAAGGTACGTATCGATTTGTGGATCCTCAAAACCGTGGTTGCACGCTACCCAAAAGCTAACCGTTTCCAGATACTGGTGGCGGGAGACAATTCGAGGCAGATTCTGGGCAGATTCTTCTTGAGAGACTTTCATTGGATACAGAGATACAGAATCACACTCATCCATCCTTCGCCGACTTAGAGTGAACGTTAAGATTCAATAGCCTTTACCGCATGAGCACATCTCCCCCATCCTTATCCCCTTCCGCCGTTCAGGATTCGCGGGCGAGCTTGCCTCCGGGACCTAGCGAAGCTCACAGGGGAGAAATTCGGCTGGAGGACTTGGACGAGAAGCAATTGTTGGCCTCCCTATCGTCGGTGGTGTTAAACCCGGCAGCTTGGAGTTGCTTCAGCGTCAGTGAAACCAGCCGCCTGCTACGCCCCCTGCAAATCTGCCCTGACTTGACGGGAACTCTTGTTCTCTCCCCAGGGGCCACTGCCGAAGTGGTCTATAAGTTCCTGCTGAGCGATGGTCGGATCGGAACCATGAAGGGGCTGATCTCCATCGAAGACTTCCGCAGCGAGCGGCTGCGCTCCGTTTACGATCAGCTTCACATCGAAAAGATTATACCGGTCTTCACCGAGTCGGTTGTGGTGCAGATTATCGATCATTTGAAACCGATTTTTGCCCGCGACTTGGATGAGCTGCTTTGGCAAGAAAGCTTTTACTTTACCCCTCAAGATCTGCGCCAGCAGGAGTTCTTGTTGCGCGGCCTACGGCCCGAGGCGATCCCACGCAGCTTTCGGCCTCACCTGCAAAGGGTCTACACCCAGATTATGAAGGTGTGTCGCAGCTTGCCCAACATCGCTTTCCAACTGTGTCTGCGGGCCTACCTGGAGTACAACGAGGTCAAGAACAGGCATCTGCTGGCGCTTCTACTCAGCAAGTATTTTTACACGCTCTACCGCATCGGCGGGCTGGACGGTTGGGAAAGTGGGGATCCGGTGGAGCTGGGATCCCTGCGCTCTGCCAGTGGGCGAGTTCGTCTCCAGGCTCTTGCTCGCCTTCTAACCCTGGACAACGACAGCGACGCTCCCCTGGTGGGCATTGGGGGCAGCGGGCTGGGGGGCAGCTATTTCAGCGGGGAACGGGAGCCTGCCGGCGTTGAGATGGTGAGCTCAGAAGAGATTGAAAAGCTGCGGCAAGATGTGGAGGTGGCCCGCGGCCAGATCGCCGAGGCCCAGCAATTGGTGGCCCAATATCAGGAGGAGAAAAAACAGGAACTGCTCAACCGCCTTCAGGATCCGGGAAAGTTTCTTCTCTTCAGCATTCATCAGTTTTTTGACACCCTCTTCGGATCCCTGCCCGGAGAGGTGAAAAGCGAGTACGGGGCAGTTTGGGTGCCGCGCACCTCCTACTTGGATGAGAAGGAGCGAGACAAGCTGACAGAGCATTTGCGCCACATCACCAGCGAAGCTTATTTGGTCAGCGTTCCCTTTGCCGAGGCCACCCTCATCGGCTATTGGCGAGTTTTGGCCGATTCCTTCTACAACCAATGGGTTTTGAATCAGTACAAGCAGTTGCAAAGCTATGGAGTGGATCTGGAGCAACAGGGCATCCAGATTCTGGAACGAGAACGATTCCTGGATGAGGTTCAGTTGCGCTTTGCCGCCCGCCACCGAGAAATCGTCACCCAAAATGTGGAGAAGATCACCCAAATTGTGGTGGATAGCCTGGCCAAGCGGGTGGCCCTCAACACCGGCCAGCAAAGTTTTCAGGCTATGCGGGCCAAGTTGACCACCGTTTTGGATATGGACATTTCCCGCAAAGACGTGGGGGAAGTCAAGCGGCTGATCGACTACTTTACGGATGTGTTTTTGGGCAAGCGGGAGGAGCTGCGCTCCCCCTATCCGGTGGGCACGATTTTGCAAGTCAAGGCGGCCATTGAGGCTCGCCCCCCCGATAGCCGCACCCGCATTGGTCTGGAAATTTTGGGTCAGCTCTACCGCGAGTACGTTCCTCTGCTGGGATCCGCACCGAAATAGGAACGGGGGCATAGCGGGGGATCCCGTAGGCCGACAGGTTTTGGGCACAATGGGGACTGGCGCGCTGTCTAGGGTTGGAGACGGAGATTCCCCATGCGCTACCGCCAGCTTGGCCACAGCCCTTTGCAAGTTTCCGAGATCTGCCTGGGCACCATGACCTTTGGGCAGCAGAATACTTTGTCTGAGGCTTTCGAACAGCTCGACTACGCGGTGGAGCACGGGATCAACTTCATCGATACCGCCGAGATGTATCCGGTGCCGGCGCGGGCGGAAACCCAGGGATCCACCGAGCGCTACATCGGCGAGTGGCTACAACACCAACCGCGGCATCGCCTGATCCTGGCCACCAAGATCACTGGCCCCGGTCGGCCCTGGCATTGGATTCGCAACGGATCCCTGTCCATCACCCGCGACAACCTCAAGCAGGCGGTGGCCGATAGCCTCAAACGCCTGAAGACCGACTACATCGACCTCTACCAGATCCACTGGCCGGATCGCTACGTGCCCCTGTTTGGGGGCGTTGCCTACGATCCCAGCCAGGAGCGGCCCACCGTTCCCATTGCCGAGCAGTTGCAGGCTCTGGCGGAATTGGTGCAAGAGGGTCTCATTCGCTACATCGGCCTGAGCAACGAAACCCCTTGGGGGGTGAGCAAGTTCTGCCAGGTGGCCGAGCAACTGGGGTTGCCCAAGGTGGTCTCGATTCAGAATGCCTACAGCCTCATCAACCGCACGTTTGAAATGGGCCTGGCGGAAGTCTGCCGCCACGAGCAGGTGGGCTTGCTGGCCTACAGCCCGCTCGGATTTGGGCTGCTGACGGGCAAATATCTGGGGGGGGTGAAGCCGCCGGGATCCCGTTTGGCCTTGTTTGAAGGCTTTGGCCAGCGGTACCGCAAGCCGAATGTGGAAGAAGCGGTGGCCGCCTATGTGCAAATTGCCCGCCGGCACGGTCTGACACCGGCCCAGTTGGCTTTGGCCTTTGTGCGCAGCCGCTGGTTTGTCACCAGCACCATCATTGGGGCCACCAGCCTGACCCAACTCAAAGAGAACCTCAGTTGCCTGGATGTGGAACTGTCCCCGCAGCTCCTGGCGGAGATCGAGGCGGTGCACCAGCGCTACCCCAATCCTGCCCCTTAAAAGGTTGGCGAAACCGGTGGCCAAATAGAACTTTTCGGAAGGTTTCCTCGTCTGGATGTGCGGTTTGGATATCCTCTCCTACACTTCTGTCCGGCCAACTTCCAGGGCCCCTCCCAACCGAGAGTGGGGATCCAAGACTGTAAATCCCGTACCCAGAACCTGAGGTGTGAACGATGCGTGAGCTTTCCCTTTGGCAGGGCTGGAAAACCGCCGCTCTGGTGATCAGTTGCAGCAGCTTGGCCTGGCTTGGGGATCCCGCTTGGGCCCAACTTTCTGATATCAGCACCTATTGGGGTGCCCAGTACATTGCTGGGTTGAATGAACGGCAGATCATCGGCGGCTTCCCGGATGGCACCTTTCGCCCCAACGAGTCCATCACCCGTGCCCAATTTGCCGTCATTGTCACCAAAGCTTTTGGCCTAGATACCAACGTTCCTGTGCGCTCCTTTGCCGATCCCATTCCCAGTTGGGCGGCTCCCTCCATCGGCGCGGCGGCAGCGGCAGGGTTTGTTTCCGGCTTTCCGGACGGCACCTTTCGCCCCAACGATGTGCTCACCCGTGCACAAGCCATCACTGTCCTGACCCGTGCCGCCACCAACGGCAGGCTCATCGAAGATGCCGGCCAAATTGACGCGATCCTATCCGCGTTCGGCGATGCCAATTTGGTTCCCAACTTTGCCCGCGCCCCCATCGCGACAGCAGTTCAGGAAGGGCTGTTGGTGCTCTACCCCAACCCCACCCAATTGAATGCCCAGGCGGTGGCCACGCGGGGGGAAGTGGCTGCTCTTACCTACCAAGCGCTGGCCAAGGTGGGTCGAGTACCCAATTTGGATCCGCCGGTGGGGGCTGCCATCCCCGGCCCTGGGATCCGTACCGAGCTCCTTGCCCAGGTCACTCCTACGCCCGAACCCCTGGCCACGCCGGACATTCCCATTGAGCCTCTGGTGGAAACGCTGCCCGCCGCTCCAGAGGTGAGAACCTTCTTTGCCCGCGAAGAGCTGGGATCCGTAAACCCAGGGGATACCGTTACCGTGTTTTTGCTGGGATCCCCAGGTGCGCAGGGATCGTTTTCCATCCCCGGCATTGCCTACAACCTGCCACTGCAGGAAACCCGCCCAGGGCAATACGAGGGCAGCTACACCTTCCGCAGCCAAGACCGGGCCTCAGAAGCGCCTGTTTTTGCCCGCTTGGAGCGGGATGGACTGGTAACCCTGGTGCAGCTGCCGGATAAGACCATCACCATCGGGCGGGTGACCGACACCACCTTCCCCACCATCAGCGAACTGGCCCCTCCCAACGGATCCCTAACCGACAACTCTCGCCCCTCCATCTCAGCCCGTTTCCAAGATGACCAAGGAATTGACCTCAATAGCTTTACCTTGCTGGTGAACAACGCGGATGTCACCGCCCAAGCCCAGCTCACCCGCACCGGCTTCGCCTACACCCCAGCCGAGCCGCTGCCCACCGATCGACCGACCTTGATCGCCGTCCAAATTGCCGATACCAGCGGCAACACTGCCATCCAGCAGTGGTCTTTCCAGGTGCAGGCCGCCCAGCCCACTGCCACACCGACCCCAACACCAACCCCGACACCAGCAGCGACCCCCACACCGACCCCAACGCCGACTCCAGCTCTGACCCCAACGCCAACCCCAACACCGGTAGCTACGCCTACTCCCACACCCACGCCGGAAGCTACACCCACTCCCACTCCACAGCCTGGCGG
>NZ_JANSIC010000155.1:4489-6077 GCF_047461955.1 Synechococcus sp. R55.7 | reverse complement strand
GGCTCAAACCCCCCCGCAATGGTAGCCCCCACCGTGGGGCAGACGCTATCAAAAGCCCGATGGCGGTAAAGCTGCTGGGCAATGGGAGAGACTGTTCCCATAGCATCCACCACAAGGCGGGATCCCAGCCGAAACTCCTCGCCGGTGGGCAAATCCTTCAAAACCAGCGTGACGCCTTGTTCGCCAACATAGGCCCGCTGAAACTCGGTGCGCTCGTAGATAGCTCCCCCGCAGGAAGTGAGAATTTGGCCACAGAGCTGCAATAGCTTTTCCGCGTCAATGGCCAGATTGAGTACCGTCGGCGTGTGCAAAACGGGAGCGCGAACCGGGCTATTGCCGTCAAAAAACTTGTTGAACCCATCCGTGTATTCCCGCAGGATCAAGCTCTCCATCTGCTCGGCGCTCAAAAGGCCCAAATCCACCAGGGTTTGCAGCTCCCGCCGGGAGATGTTCCACTCGCGGTTCATGCGGCCAAAAGGGAGTCGCTCCACCAAGGCCACGCGGTAGCCCAAGCGAGCCATGGCCGCTCCATAGATGGCTCCCAGCGCTCCTCCCACGATGGCCAGATCCCACTCCACTGGGGCCGGCTCAGGGCCAGGCTGGCGAAACAAGACCGGCTGAGCAGGGCGGTGGGCTGCGTGGCAATGTTGCACTTCTTCCCGCCAGCGCTTTTCCCACCAGTACACCCGCTGCAGGTCAAATTCTCCATTGGGGATCCGCCGAAAATACTTCACCGTTTGCGGGTAGAAAGGCTCAAGCTGATCGAAGATGGATCCCCGGTTCAGATCGATCTGGGGCAACTGCGGGTAGCGGTGGGGAAATTGGCTTTGAATGGCCTGTTCCAGCTCTCCCAGCCAGCGAGCTTGGCGGGGGAAGGGCTGTTCCGACCACTGGAACACCTTGAGATAGGTAGTGTTCAGCCCCGACCACAAGAAAAGGGCCAGCTCAGCGCCGGATCCCTGTAGGCGCAGGCCCGTGGGGGTAAGAACCTTCTGGCTGCCTTGGGGCAGGGGGATACACTCCTGTAGCCAGCGCAGCACTTGAGCACTATCGGGGCAAGGGATCTCGCGGTAGTAAAGGGAAGTAAGCACGGCGCCGAGATAAGAAACCGAGCAAATCTTTACCCATTGTGACATGAGGGGATCCCTCCCTTTGCCGATCCCAGGGATCACCCCCTACCCAGGTTTCCCCCCAGCTGCAGATCTGCAGGGGTGTTGCAATTGGTGAGCATCCTCTCAAGGGACTCCGTCCCGCTGTCGGGAACGGTCAGGGGCAGGATGGCTGTTGGCACCTGGGACAACCAGCCCTGAAAGGATCTTCCTCCTGCCTGCAAGAAACTCTCCAGAGAACCTAGCTGCGCCAGGCGATAGAAGCCACACAGGGGCTCCCAGCCCCGCTGACTTTTGGGCAGGGCGGCCACCGTCTGAGGGGGCAGGGTGGCAAGGCGCTGTCGCCAATCCCCAAGAACCTGCTCCTGCAAGCAGGGCAGATCGCAGGCCAGCAGCAGGATCCACTCCGGGGGAGCAGCCAAGGTTTGTAGCCGCCGGATCCCCTCTTGAAAGGCCAGCAGCGGGCCTCGGTGTTGCTC
>NZ_JANSIC010000155.1:3069-4389 GCF_047461955.1 Synechococcus sp. R55.7 | reverse complement strand
AGGTATTTGTGGAGGAATAGGATAGGGATCCCATCCTCTCCTCACTCTAGCCGCTATGTCTGAGCCCTCTGGTCGTCTGGTTTGGAACCACTCTACCCATATCTCAGGGTTGATCCCTGTTTTGGAACGCCTGACCCGGCAGGCGGGCATTAAAACCGTGACGCCGGGCGCTCTGTCCTGCAGCCGTGGGCGGATCCCCCAGTTGCAGTTGCGGGTTTCGGTGCCGATCCGGGGCGGGTACAAGCTGGTGGCCCGCAAGGGAAGCAGCGTGCAAGAGGTGTTTGTGGTAACGGATCTCAGCCAAACCGAGCTAGAGGCGGCTATTCTCCGCTGTTTGTAGTCAACTGTTTGTAGTCAACCGAGCCTCGTTATTGCTCCGCAACGCTGTCCCGACCCAGAACTTCGTCCTGCTGGGGCAAATGGCACATCAGTTGAGGATGAGTTAGCTATGTCTCGTGCTAGTCTCAAGCCCGCCCGTATCAGCGCTGTTTTACCCGGATCCCTGGCAGCAGAAGTGGGCATCCAACCTGGAGAGGCCCTGGTCAGCATCAACGGCGAACGCCCCCGCGATCTCATCGACTACCGCTTCCTGATCGCTGAGGAGTGTGTAAGCCTGGAGATCTTGAATAGCCAAGGGATCCCGCGCACAGTTGAGCTGGAGAAGGGGATCGACGAGGATCTGGGGCTGGAGTTTGAAACGGCCCTGTTCGATGGCCTGATCCAATGCGCCAACGCTTGTCCCTTTTGCTTCATCGACCAACAACCTCCGGAAATGCGGGCAACGCTGCACCTCAAGGACGACGACTACCGCCTCAGCTTTCTCTACGGCAGCTACCTCACCCTCACCAACTTGCCTGCTGCCGAATGGGAGCGCATCGCTCGCCTGCGCCTTTCTCCCCTCTACGTGTCAGTGCATGCTACCGACCCGGAGCTGCGCAGCCGCTTGCTCAAAAACCCGCGGGCTGGCCTGATTTTGGAGCAGTTGGCCTGGTTTCGCCAGCATCGCTTGCAACTGCACGCACAGGTGGTGGTCTGCCCAGGCTGGAACGATGGGGATCACCTCACCCGCACACTCCTCGATTTGGCCGCCTTTCGCCGGCCCGTAGACGGGATCCCCACCGTCCTCTCGGCAGCAGTGGTGCCGGTGGGGTTGACGCGCTTTCGCCCCCCTGGTGATGAGCTGGTTCCTGTCGATGCGGCCAAGGCCCGAGAAGTGATCCAGCAGGTGGAAACTTTGCAGGTCGGGTTTCGGCAAACATTGGGATCCACCTTTGCCTGGCTGGCCGATGAGTGGTATCTGCTGGCCGGGCGGGAACTGCC
>NZ_JANSIC010000155.1:0-2969 GCF_047461955.1 Synechococcus sp. R55.7 | reverse complement strand
CAAACCCTGACGGTAACCGGGCTGCTGACGGGCCAAGATGTCTTGAATGCCTTGAAATCGGTTGAAAACTTGGCGGCCTACGATGGGCTGCTGCTACCTCAGATTGCCCTTAAGGATGGGGAGCGCTTTTTGGACGATCTGACCTGGCAGGATCTGCAGGCCCAGGTGGGGATCCCGGTGGTGCGGGTGGACGGCGGGCCGGCAGGCTTGGTGCAGGCGGTGCAACAGCTAGAACAGGGCTATGCCTACGGCACCCTGTGTTGTTCCGCAACGCTCGGGCGAAGGGAAACTGCACCGCTGACGCGACCAAGAACAGCTTTGAGCCGAGGATCCTGAGGCGATGCAGAGGTTGCGGCGAGGATTGTTTCTGCTGCTGGGGGTGGGGCTGGGGATCCTGGCCATCACGGGCTTGGCGGCTTTCTACGTAGATCTGGCCTGGTTTGCCGAGCTGAATGCCCTGCCGGTGCTGTGGACGCGGGTGATTGCCCGCTGGGGGCTGGGCCTGGGCGCTTTCCTCTTTGCCCTGGCGGTGACGGGATCCAACATCTGCTCCTGCTGGCGGGGGGCAACCTTGACCGGGGCCTGGGCGATTGCCACAGGTTTGAGTGTTTTCTTTGCTTGGTCTCTTTCCAATCACTGGTTCACGCTGTTGCTCTGGCTGAACCAGGGGCCCGTCGGGGAGTCGGATCCCATTTTCAACCGCGATCTCAGTTTTTTTCTCTTCAGCCTGCCTTTCTGGGAGACGGTGCAGCAGTGGTGCTTCAACCTGGTGCTGCTCACCTTGATTGCCGTTGTCCTCATCTACTTGGTAGAGCTGGGGCTTTCCGAGCAACGGCTGACCTTGGCCCTCTCTCTCTATGCCCAGCGGCACCTGCTGATCTTGGGGGGATCCCTGTTTCTCATTCGCGCCTGGGGCCATTGGCTGGATCGCTACGAGCTGCTCTATTCCACCCGCGGCGTTGTGTTTGGGGCCGGTTTTGCCGATGTGCATGCAACCTTGCCGGCCACGACCTTGATGAGCGGGGTGGCAGGCCTGACGGCGGTGGGATTCTGGGCTTTGGCCCGCCAGGGGATCCGCCTCAACCTTCCTTTCCTCAAGTCCTGGTGCCCTTCCTGGGCCAGCTCTCTCCTGGCGCCGGCCATCCTCTGGGGGGCCTACCTGGGGTTTGGGCTGCTAACCACCCAACTTTATCCCCAACTGGTGCAAACCTTCTTGGTCACCCCCAACGAGCTGGAGCTGGAGCGCCCCTACATCGAGGACAACATCCGTTTTACCCGTGCTGGCTTTGGCCTGGCCGATGTCGAAGTCCAACCCTTCCCGGAAGGGGGAGCCCTCACCTGGGAGATCCTGCAGCAGAATCAATCCACCCTGAGCAACGTGCGCCTCTGGGATGCGGATCCCCTATTGGCCACCTACCGCCAACTGCAAGAAATCCGCCCCTACTACCAATTTCCCTATGTGAATGTGGATCGCTACCGCATTGGGGGAGAATTGCGCCAAGTTATGCATGCCGCCCGCGAGCTGGACTTTGCCCAGGTGCCCCCCGCCGCCCAAACCTGGGTTAACCGGCGGTTTTTCTACACCCACGGCTATGGCCTCACCCTCAGCCCGGTGAATGTGGTGACCCCTGAAGGCCTGCCGGATTTTTTCCTATCGGATATCCCGCCGCGGGTTTCTCCCCGCTACCCTGAGGTGGCCTCCGTCTTGCGGGTGGAGCAGCCGGCCCTCTACTATGGCGAGCTGACCACCACCGATGTTTTCGTGGGCGCTGAGGCGCGGGAATTGGACTACCCTGCAGCAGAGCGCTATGTGTACAGCAGCTACCGGGGCAGCGGTGGCGTGCCCATTCCCCACCTCTGGCAGCGGTTTCTCTACGCCTGGCATTTTGGCGATCTGCGCATCCTTCTCAGCCGCGAGCTATCTTCTGCCACCCGCTTTCTCTATCGCCGCCAAATCCGCGAGCGCATCCGTCGGGTGATGCCCTTTTTGCTCTACGACCGGGATCCCTACCTGGTCATTCAAGGCGGCAAGCTCTACTGGTTTTTCGATGCCTATACCACCAGCAGCCGCTACCCCTACTCGGAGCACCTGCCCGGCTTTCCCTTCAACTACATCCGCAACTCGGTCAAGGCGGTGATGGACGCCTACAACGGCAGCATCGATTGGTACATTGCCGACCCTCGGGATCCCCTCATCCAAGCCTACGCCCGCATCTACCCCACCCTCTTCAAGCCTCTGGAGGCAATGCCGGAGCCGCTGCGGCAACACATCCGCTATCCCCAAGACCTCTTCCGCCTGCAAGCGCAGCAGTTTGCCACCTACCACATGACGGATCCCCGCCTCTTCTACAACCGCGAGGATCAATGGCAGATCCCCGGCCAGTTCCGCAATCGACGGCGCATTCCCATGCAGCCGCAGTATCTCATTCTCACCTTGCCGAGGGATCCCCAAGGGGTTGCAAACCACACTCCTGAGTTCGTCCTCCTCTCCCCCTATGCCCCTGTTAACAAGCAGAACATGGTGGCTTGGATAGCGGCCCGCTGCGACGGGGAAAACTACGGCAAGCTGCTGGTCTACGAATTTTCCAAGCAACGCCTCATCTATGGCCCGGAACAGGTGGAAGCACGGGTCAATCAGGATCCCTTAATCTCCGAGCAAATTTCCCTCTGGAACCAGCATGGGTCGCGGGTGAACCTGGGCACGCTGCTGGTCATTCCTATCGAGACTTCTTTGCTCTATGTTCAGCCCCTTTACATCGAAGCAGAACAGGGCCGCTTGCCTCAGCTCACCCGGGTGATCGCTGCCTACGAAGACCGGGTGGTGATGGAACCGACTCTCGGCCAGGCCTTAGAAGCCCTCTTTCTGCCGAGGGGCAGCCGATAGAGAAAGGGATCCCCTCCTCATTTTTGAGGCAGGTGGTTGACGAAACTTAACGGATGTTTTAAGTTTAGGTTGTCAATCTTCGCGC
>NZ_JANSIC010000154.1:4811-6082 GCF_047461955.1 Synechococcus sp. R55.7 | reverse complement strand
CAAAACGCCTATGCCGACCTGGTTCTGGGGCATTTGTTGGCCAACAGCAGCCTGATCCCCGCCGACCGGCATCTGGTCAGCGAGCTGGTGTATGGCATTACCCGCCGTCGCCGCACCCTCGATGCCTTGATCGATTGCTTTGCCCAGCGTCCTGCCCACAAGCAACCGCCCGATTTGCGGCTCATTCTGCACCTTGGCCTCTACCAGCTGGCTTTTTTGGATCACATCCCCCCCAGCGCTGCCATCCACACCAGCGTGGAATTGGCCCGCCAGATGGGGCTGGGATCCCTGACAGGGGTGGTGAACGGCATCTTGCGCGCCTACCAGCGGCAAGTGTTGGATCAGCCAGAGAAGGATCCCCTCAAGCCCCTCGAGGACACTCTGCCAGCCGACCCAATTCAGGCTTTGGGGATCCGGCACAGCTTTCCCGACTGGTTGGTGAGCCTATGGTGGGAGCGCCTGGGGCCGGTGGAAACGGAGCAGTTGTGTGCTTGGTTTAATCAGCCACCCCACCTGGATTTGCGGGTCAACCCACTGCGGGCAGATGTGAATAAAGTCATTCAAGCCTTGGCAGCAGCCGGGATCCCTGCCCTCCCCATCTCCGAGGTGCCGGGTGCCTTGCGACTTCAGGATCATGCTGGCGACATCACGGCCCTACCCGGCTTTGCCCAGGGTTGGTGGAGCGTTCAGGATGCCAGTGCCCAGCAGGTGGTGCATTGGCTGGATCCCCAGCCAGGGGAGCGGGTGATCGACTGCTGCGCTGCTCCGGGCGGCAAGACCACCCAAATAGCCCAACACATGCAGGATCGGGGGGAAATCTGGGCTTTGGATCGCCACCCCCACCGTCTGCGGCGCCTGGAGGAAAATAGGCAGCGCCTGGGCTTGAGCTCAATCCGTCCCCTGGCCATCGACCTGTTATCCCTGAGCGCTGCTGCCGATCGCGTCAGCGGGACGGAGTCCTTACCCCCTGCCCCCTTGCCCCCCTGGCAGAGTGCTGACCGCGTACTGCTGGATGCCCCCTGCTCCGGCCTAGGCACCTTGCACCGCCATGCTGACGCTCGCTGGCGGCAGACTCCAGAGCGGATCCCTGAATTGGCCCACCTGCAAGCTCAGCTTCTGCAGGTGGCAGCCCGTTGGCTTAAGCCGGGCGGGGTGTTGGTGTACGCTACCTGCACGCTGCACCCTGCCGAAAACGAGGAGATCATTCAAGCCTTTCTCGACAGCCACCCCAATTGGGCTGCTGAAGGGGATCCCCTGCTCATCTGGCCCCA
>NZ_JANSIC010000154.1:0-4711 GCF_047461955.1 Synechococcus sp. R55.7 | reverse complement strand
CTGCTGACCAGTCCGAAAAACCCCTGGATCCGCAAGTTGCGGCAGTTGCACCGCAGCAAAGGCCGGCGGGAACAGGGCGCCTTTTTGGTGGAGGGATCCCACCTCATCGAAGAAGCCCTGCGAGTTGGCTGGCCCCTGCAGGCTCTCTGCTACACGCTTGAGTGGGCTGAGCGTTACCCACAATTGCTGGCCAATCTGCCCAAGAGTCTACGGCGGCAGGCCGTCAGCTCAGAAGTCATGGCAGCGCTCTGTACCACCGAGTCTCCCGAAGGAGCTGTGGCCGTGGCCGTCAGTTGGCAGATTTCCTCTCCCCCCCTGTCCAAGTTACGTTTGGGCCTTGTGGTGGAAACGCTGCAAGATCCAGGCAATTTGGGATCCCTAATCCGAGTCGTGGCCGCCGCAGGAGCCGACGGCCTTTGGCTAAGCGCAGACAGCGTCGATCCCGAAAACCCCAAAGTCTTGCGGGCCTCTGCCGGCCAGTGGTTTCGCCGTCCGCCCCAAGTCGTGCCCGACCTAGCCGCCTGGATCCAGAGCTGCCGTTGCCACGGGATCCAAGTCTTGGCTGCTACCCTCTCCCCCACAGCAAACTGCTACTGGGATCAAGATCTCACCCGCCCTACCCTTTTTCTCCTGGGCAACGAAGGGGCTGGCCTGAGGGAAGCGACTATCCAACAGGCCGATGCCCAGGTGCGGATCCCGATGGCCGAGGGTGTCGAATCTCTGAACGTCGCTATGACGGGGGGGTTGTTGCTCTACGAGGCCCTGCGCCAGCGGCGATCTCGCTCAGGAAGCGCTCCCTGAACAGCTAGCTGCTCCCTCAGAACTCTTCCTCTACAAAGACCGCATCCTCATTCTCTTCCTGCTCTCCCTCCTCCATCGCTGCCGGCCGGCTGGCGGAAACCGTCACCCCCGCAGAAAGTTTCTCCCGCACAGCCGCTTCCACCTCCGCTAGGAGCTCTGGGTTTTCCTTCAAGTAGACAACCAGATTGTCCCTTCCTTGGGCAACATTTTCCTCCTTGTAGCTGTACCAAGAGCCGCGGCGCTTGAGAATGCCCATCTCCTCGGCCAGATCGATAATGCAGCCGATGTTGGAGATCCCTTGGCCGAAAATGATGTCAAATTCTGCCCGCCGGAAAGGGGGGGCAACTTTGTTTTTCACCACCTTGACCCGCGCTCGGATCCCGTATTCTTCCGCACCTTTTTTCAGGGTTTGAACGCGGCGAATATCTAGCCGCACCGACGCATAAAACTTAAGGGCATTGCCGCCGGTGGTGGTCTCCTGGGGGCCATAGCCTATGCCGCCAATTTTGGAGCGCAATTGGTTTAAGAAAAGAACGATGGATCCGGTTTTGCTGACATTTCCGGCAATCTTGCGCAGCGCTTGGCTCATCAGGCGCGCCTGCAATCCCACATGGGCATCTCCCATATCCCCTTCGATCTCAGCCCGGGGCACCAACGCTGCTACCGAGTCCACCACCACGATATCCACAGCTGCCGAGCGCACCAACTGATCGACAATCTCCAGGGCGGCCTCCCCCGTGTCCGGCTGGGAGATCAACAGGTTTTGAATATCAACCCCCAAAGCTGCTGCGTAAGTGGGATCCAGCGCATGTTCCGCATCCACAAAAGCTGCCGTTCCCCCTTGTTTTTGCACTTCGGCGATGGCATGTAGGGCAATTGAAGTTTTCCCAGAAGATTCCGGCCCAAAGACTTCGATAATCCGCCCTTTTGGGTAACCTCCGCCCAAGGCCAAGTCGAGGGTGATGGCCCCACTGGGTATGGTCTCCACCCGCATCTGGGTGGCATCTCCCAGGCGCATGATTGCCCCTTTGCCGAAATTCCGCTCGATCTGGCTTAACACCTGCTCCAGGGCTTTGCGTTTTTCTGACTTCAATTTGTCCGAGTCATCAGCAGTGTTCACAGCAGCGGCTTTCCGGGCCATAACCCGCATCCCCCCCAGGAGTCGTGGTGGAAAATCGAGCCTGCATTCTAACATTGTCGCCTTGCTCTGAGCGGATCCCTCTCCCTCCAACTGCAGTCAGCTCGTACCTTGCCTCGGTTCCTAACTCCCCTCTCCCTCTGGGAGAGGGGCTGGGGGTGAGGGCAGGTCTTCTGCATAGCCTTGCAGAGCGGGTAGAGTGGGCTAAAGGGATCTGCTCAGGAATGTCCCCACGGTCATGACTTTGGTCTTACAATCCCCCGGCCCGGTTGTGTTTAGTTGGGGGCCGCTCAGCCTGCGCTGGTATGGCTTATTGATCGGCCTGGCAATGGTGTTGGGCTTGCTCCTGGCTCGCCATCTGGCAGCTCGGCGTGGCCTTCCCCCCAGTTCCATGCCTGATCTGCTGGTGTGGTTGGTGGTTGGATCCCTGCCCCTTGCTCGCCTGTACTATGTGGCCTTTGAGTGGGAACGCTATCGAGATGGCCCTTGGTGGCAGGTCTTGGCCCTCTGGCAGGGGGGCATTGCCATTCACGGTGCCTTGATCGGCGGCAGTGCGGCGCTTTACCTGTTCGCCCGGCGGCACCGGCTGAGTTTTTGGTTGCTAGCCGATTGCCTTGTTCCCTCCCTCAGCCTTGGTCAGGGGATCGGACGTTGGGGCAACTTCTTCAACAACGAAGCCTACGGAAAGGTGTTGCCTCCGGATAGCCCTCTGTGGGTACAACTGCAGCTGCCTGATGGATCGCGCGTCCATCCCACTTTTTTGTACGAATCCCTCTGGAACTTTGGTCTCTTCGGGCTCCTGCTCTTTTTAAGCTACCGGCGCCAGCTTCCCCCCGGCACCCTCTTGGGCCTCTACCTGGTGGGGTACAGCCTGGGGCGCTTCTGGATCGAAGGCCTGCGCACCGATAGCCTCATGCTGGGATCCCTGCGGGTGGCGCAGGGGGTGAGCCTGTTGCTCATTGGAGCAGGCCTGGCCGCAATCTTGACAGCTCCCAAACGCGTTTCTGTTCACCCAAACGAGGCAACTTCCTCGCCTGGGATCCCCGCCCCAAAGGAGTTGTAAGCCATGGCCAGCGAACAGAATGAAGAGCTCTGGCAGCAAGCCTCCCCTCTGCTGCTGCCATCCGCCGCTGCTACCCAATCACTAGGGGCCCTCGTAGCTCAAGCCGCCCTTGGCTTCCTCGCCCCTTCAGGTCAACAAAAATCTCCCCCTCCCAGCCGCAGCCTCGGCTCCACTTCCGGCTTGGTCATTCTTCTCGAAGGTAATCTGGGCAGCGGCAAAACCACCTTTGTGCAGGGACTAGGGCAGGGCTTGGGGATCCCTGAACCCATCGACAGCCCCACCTTCGTGCTGGTGCAGGAATACCACACCGGACGGATCCCTCTTTTCCATTGCGATCTCTACCGCCTAGAGACCTCTTCTGCCGCTCGCGCCGGTGGGAAAGAATCCACACTCCTAGAAGACCTAGGGCTAGAAGAACTTTGGAGCCAAGGTGGGATCACCGCTATTGAGTGGCCCCAGTACCTCCGCCATCTGCCTGCGACCTACCTCTGGCTGCGCCTACAGCCCCATCCCCAGCAGGAAGGAGCCCGCCTTCTACACGTCAAGGGAAAGGGATCCCAGACTGGCCACCTTTGGCAGCAAGTTCTTTCTCAATTCACTCAGCAAAACCTCGAAGAAGGGATCCACTTCTCCTCCTGAAAGTACTTGAAAGCAGAAGAAAAAGTTGAGATCCCAAAAGACTTATGGTCATTTCGATTCCAACTAGGACACTGCACCCGCGCCTAAAACGTTGAATGTACGGAGCCAGAAGGCTCTTCTCAGCAGTTCAGTCGCTTCACCCCAGCCTAAAACGACTATAAGCTCAAGGCAAACAGCCAGAATTCAGCCAAAAGTCATCCTCAGGCCAAATCAAACAGCAGCACCTCAGCCCCTTCTTCACTGAAAAGGTTGAGCTCGCTTTCCCTAGCAATAGCCACGCCATCTCCTTCTCGCAAAAACAAGCCATCCAGGGTCACATCGCCCCGAGCTATCTGCAGCCATCCGTAGCGCTTCTCATCCAAGTGTCGGTGAATGGTGCGTCCCGGCTCAATCAACCCCGCATAGAGATTCACATCCTGATGCACAATCACGGATCCCTGGCGCCCATCTCGAGAGGCAACTAAACAAAACTCATTGGGATGCTCTGTCAAACCCGTCGCTTTTTGTTCATAGCTGGGCTCCAGGTTTTCCTGCTCCGGCAAAATCCAAATTTGCAGCAGATGAACCTCCTCATCTGCCGAGTGGTTGTACTCGCTGTGCCAGATCCCTGTGCCTGCCGTCATCCGTTGAATTTCACCAGGACGAATCACAGATCCCGTGCCCAAGCTGTCTTTATGCTCAAGGATCCCTTCCAAAACATAGGTAACGATCTCCATGTCCCGGTGCCCATGGGTCGGAAAGCCAGCACTCGGGCTGATTCGGTCATCGTTAATCACCCGCAAAGCCCGGAAGCCCATGTAGCGAGGGTCGTAGTACTCTCCAAAAGAAAATGAGTGGTAAGTATCAAGCCAACTGAGCTTGACATGACCCCTCTCTTCCCGCTTGCGCAAAGTCAGCATCACAGTTTCTCCGAAACCTGACCCTCGCAACCATCTTATTAACTCTGCAGTCAGAATGTCAATATTCAAACAGTTTTATTTCTTCTTTTCCCTGCTATTCTCGCCAAAAACTTGCCAAAAACTTTGGGTTGGATATCTTGACGGGGTGGTGGGGGTGGGGATAGGGTAGTA
>NZ_JANSIC010000153.1:3600-6105 GCF_047461955.1 Synechococcus sp. R55.7 | reverse complement strand
AAGCAAACGGAAGAAGACTCCTCATCCCCCGATTCTCTCTCCCAAGTGGAGCAAGGGGAAGAAGATGAGGATATAGACGATCCAGTTCCCCTCTCCCCCTCTGGGAGAAGGGCTAGGGGTGTTCGCGTTAGCGGCACAGAACCCATGGGCAGAGTCTCTACCGGTTGGGAAACGATTCTGGAAGGACTGATTCAATCCAACTTCAGCATTGACGGCACTTGGCCCCTACGAACCGAACTCGCTAACCGAATGCGGGGTCAAGACTCCAATGCTCTTACTTCTTCCATTGTCCTGGTCTGTCGTCCTCGTCCTGCCGATGCGCCCAAGGCTACCCGTCGCCAATTCCTTGCCGAGCTGAAGCGCGAGCTGCCTAAGGCTCTCAAGCTTCTGCAGCAGGGCAGCATTGCGCCTGTGGACTTGGCCCAAGCCAGCATCGGCCCCGGCATGGCCATCTATTCCCGCTACGCTGCAGTTTTGGAAAGCGATGGCTCGCCCCTGACCGTCCGCACTGCCCTGCAACTGATCAACCAGTACCTAGATGAATATCTCAGCGAACAAGAAGGGGAACTCGATGAGGGCAGCCGCTGGGCCACCACTTGGTTTGCCCAATATCAATTTGAGCCAGGCCCCTACGGGGAAGCAGAAGTCCTCAGCAAGGCCAGAAACGTCAGCATTGAGTCCCTTGAGGAACTTGGGATCCTAGAAGCCAAGGCCGGCAAGGTGCGGTTGTTGAGAAGAGAGGAAATAGCCCAGAGAAAAGAAAAGGGAGCAGATTCCCTCTCCTTGCTCCTTGCTTCCTCCGCCTGGCTCATCACCCAGACCCTCATCCACACCCTCGATCGGAAAGGAGAAATGGAAGCCGCCGCTCTCCTGGCTAGCTTGGCAGATGGAGGTGCAGTGGCCCGCGACCTTGCCTATCGGCTCTATACCCTCTGCGAAAAGAAAGGCTGGACTCAAGAAGCCCTAGCCTATAACACTCTCGTCATTGCCTGGCCGGAAATTAACCGGCTAGCATCCGAAATGAAGAAAAAGCAGCATGATCCTTTCCAGCCCAGCTTGCTTTAGTTGCCTACCTCTGGGGGAAGCAAAGCGTGACATACTCCCATCGCTGACCCTACGGGTACAGTGCGGGCTTCTCGCTTCATCGGGGAGCCTACGCAAGAACCCTCCACGAGCAGACACGGAATGCCCTACCGCGTAGTTGCACCAGATTCCGGCAAAAGCCGTTTTGTGCAAGTACTCCCATCATACACCATGTGGGGGTATCTGTATCCCGACACTGACTCTACGAGTACAGTGCGGGGCTTAGCTACCCCCACACCCCCATAAGCTAAAAGACCTCAGAGTTTCTATCCTTACACCCAACCAGACGATGGTCACCCTCCAGCTTCGACAACTCACCATCCCACCCGGCCAGCGCCTGCTGATTCACAATCTGAATTGGTTAGACTTTGAAGCCATCCTAGATGAGCTGGGCGAAAAGCGAGCCAGCCGCATTGCCTACAGCGATGGGATATTGGAAATCAGAATGCCCTCACCCAAGCATGAGCGAGAAAAATCCATCATTGGAGACATTGTCAAAATCTTGCTAGAGGAACTGGAAGTTGACTGCGAATGTTTTGGGTCAGCTACCTTCAAACAGCAAGCAATGAACTACGGGATCGAACCTGATGAATGCTTCTATATCCAAAATCACCAGGCCGTGATTGGCAAAGATCGGCTGGATCTATCTGTTGACCCGCCTCCGGATCTGGCCATCGAAGTGGATGTTACTTCCAAAACCCAGATTGAGGCTTACACCCGCCTAGGAGTGCCCGAACTTTGGGTTTATCAAGGCAACCAGCTAACCATCTACATCCTGCAATCCGGCCAATATCAGGCTTCTGCCACCAGCCCAACCTTTCCTCAGCTACCGATTTTAGAGTGGGTGCCAGAAGTCTTGGCCCAAAGTCGAGATCTGGGTAGAAGTCCAGCCCTTCGTGCCCTTCGCCAAAAAATACGCTCCATCTTAGGGAATTAATACGAGCCATAGGCCACGTACTCTGAGAGTTTTGCCCAAAGAAGATGATGCTTGCCCTCAACCTGCAACCGGCTTTGAATTTAACCGATGAAGTTTTCGAACAGCTTTGCCGGCAAAATCCTGAGCTGCGCCTAGAGCGCACTGCCCAAGGAGAACTGATTGCCATGGCCCCTGCAGGCAGCGAAAGCAGCCGTCAAAACTTGAGCCTCAGCGCCCAGCTCTGGCAGTGGAACCGGCAAACCCAGCTTGGTGTAGCCTTTGACTCCTCTGCAGGTTTTGCCCTGCCGAATGGGGCCATCCGCTCTCCCGATGCCGCTTGGATTGCCAAAGAGCGCTGGCAGCAGCTTACCCCAGAGCAGCGCCGTCGCTTTGCTCCTCTTTGCCCTGACTTTGTGCTGGAACTAAAGTCTCCTACTGACGAGCTGGCTATCCTTCAGGCCAAGCTGCAGGAGTACCTGGACAACGGATCCCAACTGGGCTGGTTA
>NZ_JANSIC010000153.1:0-3500 GCF_047461955.1 Synechococcus sp. R55.7 | reverse complement strand
TTGTCTGGGGATCCGGTTCTCCCTGGCTTTGTTGTGGATCTCACTTTAATCTGGAAATAATCGACCCACCCCCTAACTTCAATTTCATTCAATCACTTATGGCTATCAGCAACCACGAACGAGTTGGACGCGCCCTCAACCTTCTGCGGCAGGGGCTTTATCCTTTTGTCGTGCGGGAGATGCAAGCCTTCCATGGAGAGAAGTGGCTGACAGTTGTCGCCGACAACCTGCCCGAGAGCTCTCCCAAATTCAAAAGTCCTGAGCAGATCCTGGAGGAAGATGTTTTGGCGCTGCTGACTCTCATGTGGGAGCAGTGGAACACCGTCTTCAGGCAAACTCTGGGACAAGCGGAGCGCACCCTAGTCAGCGAGCTGCGCAATACCCGCAACACCTGGGCCCACACCTGCACTTTTGGTTTTGACGATGCCTATCGCGCCCTCGATAGCGTTGCCCGACTGCTGAGCGCCATTGCTGCCCCCCAAGCTGCCGAAGTTGAAAAACAAAAACAAGAGCTACTGCGACTGCGCTTCGAAGAACAGGCCAAGCGGGAAAGCCGTCGCGCTATGGGATCCCCTACAGAAGGTCAGCCCCAGGCTGGCCTCAAGCCCTGGCGCGAGGTTGCCACTCCCCACCCCGATGTGGCTTCAGGTCGCTTCCAACAAGCCGAATTTGCCGCCGATCTTTGGGAAGTCTACCTGGGCGAAGGTTCGGATGAGTACCGGGATCCCGTCGAGTTCTACCGCCGCACCTACCTTACCGAGGGATTGCAACAACTGCTCACCAATGCCCTGAAGCGCCTCAGCGGCCAAGGGGGGGATCCCGTGATAGAGTTGCAGACCAACTTTGGCGGCGGCAAAACCCACGCCATGCTTGCCCTCTACCACCTCTTTGGAAGAGGGGCTAGGGGTGAGGGCCCCCTACCCGGCACAGAGTCTCTTCTCCAAGCCGTCGGCCTGCAGAGACCACCTCAAAACGTCAGGATAGCCGTCCTGGTGGGGAACAAGCTCCAGCCCAGCGGCATTCCCTCCTACAAGCCTGAGCACGCCCAGCAAAACCGCCCCCTGATCCGCACCCTTTGGGGGGAGTTGGCCTGGCAACTGGGAGGTGCCGAAGGCTATGCGCGGGTGCAGCAGGCCGACGCAACTTCCACCAACCCCGGCGATGCGCTTAAAGTCTTGTTCAACCGCTATGCCCCTTGCCTGATCCTAATCGATGAGTGGGTGGCCTATGCTCGCCAACTCCACGACAGCCCTGACCTAGCCGGCGGCAGTTTCGACACCCAGTTTACCTTTGCCCAAACCCTGAGCGAATCGGCCAAGAACGCAAAAGATACACTGCTGGTGGTGAGCCTTCCTTCTTCGGATATCGAAATTGGCGGGGAGCGGGGCAAAGAAGCTCTGGTTCGCCTGAGAAATGCCATTGGCCGGGTGGAATCCCCTTGGCGGCCCGCGAGCGCTGAAGAAAGCTTTGAAATTGTCCGCCGCCGCCTGTTTCAGCCCCTCACCAATCCCGAGCTATTTGTGCAGCGGGATGCCGTGGTGAAAGCGTTCATGGATCTCTATCGCAGCCAAAGCCAGGAATTTCCCAGCGAGTGCAAAGAAAGTGACTACGAACGCCGCCTCAAGGCTGCTTATCCCATTCACCCAGAGCTGTTTGACCGCCTTTACTCCGACTGGTCTACTCTCGACAAGTTTCAACGCACCCGCGGTGTGCTACGGCTGATGGCCAGGGTCATCCACACCCTCTGGGAGCGAAATGACCGCAGCCTGATGATCCTGCCCGCCCACATCCCCATGGACGATCAACAGGTACAAGCAGAGCTGACCCGCTACCTAGACGACAACTGGCTGCCGGTAATCGACAAAGACGTGGATGGCCCCACTTCCCTGCCCCTGACTCTCGACCGAGATCACCCCAACCTGGGCCGGTATTCCGCCTGTCGCCGGGTTGCCCGCACCATCTACATGGGATCCGCCCCCACCCTGCGGGCCGCCAACCGCGGCATTGAGGAGCGCCGCATCAAGCTGGGCTGCGTGCAACCGGGAGAACACCCCATCACCTTCGGCGATGCCCTGCGGCGGCTATCCGACCAGGCAACTTACCTATACGGAGATGGCAGTCGCTACTGGATTTCCACCCAGCCCAACGTCAACCGCACTGCTCAGGAGCGAGCCGAGCAACTGTTGAGGGACGAGCCCCACACCCTCTGCCAAGAGATCATCCGGCGCCTCAAAGCCGACAGAAATCGCGGTGAGTTCAGCGCCGTTCACGTTGCCCCCGACTCCACTGCCGATATTCCCGACGATCCCACTTTAGGCGTGCGGCTGGTGATCCTGCATCCTCAGTATTCCCATAGCCGGGGTAGCCAGGATAGCCCTGGGCGAGTCTGGGCTGAGCAGGCCCTCCAGCGTCGCGGCAGCGGCCCCCGCTACTACAGGAACATGCTGCTGTTTTTGGCGCCCGACAAAACCCGCCTGGAAAGCCTAGAACGCAATACCGCCCAATACCTAGCTTGGAAAGGGATCCTGGAAGACAAAGATCTCCTCAACCTAGATGCCTTCCAAACCGCCCAAGCCGATACCAAGCTGCACCAATCCGAGGCTGCTGTTGAGGCTGCTCTGCGGGAAACCTATCAATGGCTGCTGATCCCAGCCCAGCCTGATCCCCAAGGCAGTCTAGAGTGGAAAGAATGCCGACTGCAGGGGCAAGATTCCCCCATTTTGCAAGCCAGCCGCAAAGCTGTCCACGAGGGGGATCTGGTTACCGCTTACTCTGCCATCACCCTCCGCCTGGATACGCTGGATAGATTCCTCTGGCGCGAGGCTGATCACATCGATCTCAAACGACTGTGGGAATGCCTGGCCCAGTACCTCTACCTACCCCGCTTGAAAGACCCATCCGTTCTTCTAAGAGCTGTAGAAGACGGGGTAGCCTCAACTGCTTGGGAGGATAGCTTTGCCTACGCAGAGGCCTTCGATGAGTCCAAAGGCAAATACCTCGGCTTGCAAGTGGCAGCCATAGTCAAGCCCAGCATCGGTTCCAACAGCCTGCTGGTCAAGCCAGAGGTTGCCCGCCGTCAATTGGAAGCCCTTCAAGTTCCTTCCCCAAAGGCGCCCTGCATCTTCCCAGACAGCACTCCGCCTCTTCCTGGCCCCGGCGAGGAGGATTCCCCAGTTACGAATCAAGGAAATCAAGTTTCCCAGCCGGCGTTGCCGAGGCGATTTTACGGCAGGGTGGAAATGGATCCCCTGCGGGTCAACAGAGATGTTGCAACCCTTGCCGACGAGGTCATCCGGCACCTGACCAATCTGCCAGGAGCCACTGTCAAAATTACCCTGGAAATCGACGCGGAAATACCGGAAGGCTTACCGGAGAGCGTGAGGCGCACGGTAGCGGAAAACTGCCGAACCTTAAAGTTCTGCACCCTGGAGTTCGAGGACAATCCGCATAGTCATTTTTAAGCGGGAATGAAACTTTTTCCTTAGCATTGTGCACTAGCT
>NZ_JANSIC010000152.1:0-6113 GCF_047461955.1 Synechococcus sp. R55.7 | reverse complement strand
CCTGTCTTTAGGCAGGGGAGTATGTCAAATCCCCAAAGAGACCCACCGAGCCGTGAAGCGCCTTCTGTTGGAGTCGGATCAAGATCTCTCAGAGTTAGTCGAGACGCTGCTCAGCCAGTGGCTGCGTTCTCAGTCGGGAAAGGTCTGAACATCAGGGAAGAGGGGCATTGCCAGACCCCACAGCCGCTCAGGGATCCCGCTGTCGGGGATCGGAGGGAGCCCACAGATTCCAGTTGAGAGCCAGATAGGAATAAGATGAAGGGGCGTGAGGCAGGGATCCCCGAACGCGAGGTGGGGCCGTTCGCAATAGCGGGACGGAGTCCTTGGGCAAGTTGCGCGAGGGGAAGTCTGCGTTGGGAGGACGTCACGCTCTTTCAGGGGTAAAGGGATCCTTTATGCAAGCCATCACCTTGCTCGGCTCCACCGGCTCGATTGGCACCCAAACTCTGGACTTGGTGGCCCAGTATCCAGAGCGTTTTCAGGTTGTTGGCCTGACCAGCTACAGCAACGTCGCCCTCTTGGCCGAGCAGGTGCGGCGGTTTCGGCCCCAGATGGTTGCCATTGGCCGGGAGGAGCTGCTGCCGGAGCTGCGGTCGCTGCTGACGGGGATCCGACCGCTGCCGGAGTTGGTGGCCGGAACGGAGGGGCTGTGTCAGGTGGCGGCTCACCCGGCGGCCCAGCGGGTGGTGACGGGGATCGTCGGCTGCGCCGGTTTGTTGCCAACCCTGGCGGCCATCCGTGCCGGCAAAGACATTGCCCTGGCCAACAAAGAAACCCTGGTGGCAGGGGGGCCGGTGGTGCTGCCCTTGGTGCGGCAGTACGGGGTGAACCTGATCCCCGTCGACTCTGAGCATTCGGCCATTTTCCAGTGTTTACAGGGGGTGCCCGCGGGATCCCTGCGAAGAATCCTGTTGACTGCCTCGGGTGGCGCCTTTCGGGATTGGCCTGCCGAAAAATTGGATCAGGTCACCCTGGCCGATGCCCTCAAGCATCCCAATTGGGTGATGGGGCGCAAAATCACCATCGACTCGGCTACCCTAATGAACAAGGGCCTGGAGGTGATCGAGGCCCACTGGCTCTTCGGCCTGGACTACGACCACATCGACATCCTCATCCACCCGCAGAGCATTGTCCACTCCCTGATCGAGCTGGCCGATACCTCGGTTCTGGCCCAGTTGGGCTGGCCGGACATGCACCTGCCCATCCTCTACGGCCTCAGTTGGCCGGAACGCCTGGCCACCCCCTGGGATCCCCTCGATTTGGTCAAGCTGGGATCCCTCACCTTTAAGGCTCCGGATCACCGCAAGTACCCCTGCATGGAGTTGGCCTATGCCGCTGGACGGAGGGGGGGAACGCTGCCGGCAGTGTTGAATGCGGCCAACGAAGCGGCGGTGGCCCTGTTCTTGCAGGAGCGCATCCGTTTTTTGGATATTCCCCGTCTCTTGGAGCGGGTTTGTGAGCGGCATCAAGTCATTGCCGATCCCAGCCTGGAGGACATTTTGCAGGCAGATGCCTGGGCACGGCGGGAAACGGCGCAACTGGCCCAGCAAGCCCCGGCTCAGGTTCTGGTCTGATCCCTACCGGGGGGATCCGGCTGAACGCTAGAGTGGAAGAGGATGCAGGGAGCAAGTGAGTGACCGGATCCCATCTCCGACAATTGGCCCATTATCTGCGCCCCTATCGACGACAGGTGGGGTTGGGCATTGGATCCCTGCTCCTGGTCAATGGCCTGGGGGTGTTCCTGCCCTGGTACGTCAAGCTGGTCATCGATGACCTCAGCCAGAACCTGGCCACTTTGTCGGCCCGGCGCATTGCCCTTTACGCCCTAACGGTGCTGGTCGTCTCCAGCCTGATGATGGGCATTCGCATTGCCTCGCGAGTGTGGATGTTTGGGGTGGGACGGCAGGTGGAGTTTCACCTCAAGCAAGCCATCTTCGAGCATTTGCTCACCCTGCAGCCTTCCTACTTTGCCCAGCAGACCATTGGGGACATTCTCACCTGCATCACCAGCGATGTGGAAAACATCCGCCGCCTGTTGGGCTTTGCCCTACTCAGTTTGGCCAACACGATCTTTGCCTATGCCACCACTCTGCCCGCCATGTTTGGCATTGAGCCCCGCCTCAGCGCACTGGCCCTATCGGTGTTTCCGGTGATGTTGGTCTTGGTCAAGCTGAGCAGTGCCCGCCTGCAGCAGGAGCAGCTCCAGGTGCAGCAGGAGTTGGCAGATCTGAGCGATCTCATCCAAGAAGATCTGAACGGCATCACCGTCATCAAGGTATACGGCCAAGAACAGCACGAGCAGCAGGGGTTTCGCCGCCAGAACCAGCGGCTGCTGCAGGCCAATTTACGCTTGGCCCTCACCCGCAACTTGCTCTTCCCCTCTTTGGTGGCGCTGGTCAGCCTCAGTTTGTTGCTACTGCTGGCGGTGGGGGGGCCGCAGATTGCGGCAGGGACGCTGACCATCGGGGATTTTTCGGCCCTCACCCTCTACGTGGAACGGTTGGTATTTCCCACCGCCCTGCTGGGCTTCACCATCACGGCCTACCAGCGGGGGCAGGTCAGCTTGGAGCGGATCGATGCTCTGTTGGAGGTAGAACCCACCATCCGAGACGCCCCAGGCGCTTTGCCGTTGCCTCTGGAGAGGGTGCAGGGTCGCATCGAGGCCAGAGGTCTCGCGTTTGCCTTCGCCGGCCCTGCGGCAGCTCCGGCTCTAGAGGATTTGCACTTTTGCATAGAACCGGGCCAGATGGTGGCGGTGGTGGGGCCGATTGGGGCGGGCAAGTCCACTCTGGCCAATGCCCTTCCTCGGCTGCTGGAGATCCAGCCGGGGCAACTGTTTTTGGATGGGCAGGATATCACCCAGATTCAACTGGGATCCCTGCGGCGGGCCATTGCCTATGTGCCCCAGGAGAGCTTCCTGTTCAGCGCCACGGTCCGGGATAACATTCGCTACGGCAAGCCAGATGCCGAAGATTGGGAGGTGGAATGGGCTGCCAAAGCCGCCCACATCCACGCCGAGATCCTCAACTTTCCCAAGGGCTACGACACTCTGGTGGGAGAGCGGGGCATTACCCTCTCCGGTGGCCAGCGACAGCGGGTGGCCTTGGCTCGGGCTTTACTGGTGGATGCTCCCATCTTGATCCTGGATGACTCTCTCTCCAGTGTGGATAACCAGACGGCTCAGGCCATTCTTCGCCATCTGCGTCGGGTCACGGCCCAGAAAACGGTGATCTTCATCACCCATCGCCTCACGGCTGCGGTGGAGGCCGATCAGATTTGGGTGATGGACCAGGGCCGCCTTGTGCAGAAGGGATCCCATGCCGAATTGCTGGCGGACGAGAAGGGCCTCTACGCTTCTCTGTGGGCCAAGCAAAAGCTGGAGGAAGCCCTGGCCTAATTTGACGGCGGCAATCCCTGGCCGCTACCCTAACCGGCAAAGCTGTGGGGAGTGGCAACGATGGAAACTGCTGGGATCACTTTGTCCAAATTGCTCCACCAAGCTGGGATCCAGCCTCAATTGGCCCAGGGATCCCTGGAGGGGGTGCAGGTCTGGGGCCTCTGTGCCGACTCTCGCCAGGTACAGCCGGGGGATCTCTTCTTGGGGATGCCGGGATCCCGCGTGGATGGAGGTAGCTTCGTGGCCCAAGCCCTGGCGGCAGGGGCAGTGGCCGCCCTGATCTCCCAGGAGGCGTGGGAGAGCGTCAGCGGAGAGGCTGGATGGGGAAGTCAGCCCGTCCTGGTTTTGCCTCGCGCCAGCCTGAACAGGGCCGTGGCCCAGGTGGCGGCAGCTTTCTATGGGTTTCCCGCCCGCCAACTGACCTTGGTGGGGGTGACGGGCACCAATGGCAAAACCACCACCACCCACTTAATCGAACATTTGGTGCAAGCTGCCGGTCGCTCCGCGGCTTTGCTGGGCACTCTGTACAACCGCTGGCCTGGCTATAGCGAAGTGGCCTCCCACACCACCCTTTTTCCGCCTGAACTGCAGCGCAGCCTCAGGGAAGCCCAGAGAGCCGGGGCGGAGGTGGCGGTGATGGAGGTGAGCTCCCATGCTCTCGCTCAAGATCGGGTGTGGGGATGTTCCTTTGCCGCTGCCGTCTGGACCAACCTTACCCAGGATCACCTGGATTTCCACGGCAGCATGGAGAACTACTGGCAGGCCAAAGCCACCCTCTTCCGACAGGAGTATCTCCAAGGGCGGGCGGTGATCAACGCCGACGATGCTGGGGGACGGCGGCTCTTGCAAGCCATTCGGCCCGATCTGCAGCCCTGGGCCTACTCGCTGCAGCCCCTGCAGGGGATCCCCGGCCTCTGGCCCAGCAACGTTCAATTGCACCCCAGCGGCTTACAGGCGACGCTCCACACCCCCTCTGGCGCCTTTGCCGTGGCAGCCCCCCTGGTGGGATCCTTCAACCTGGCCAACCTGCTGGCGGCGGTGGGGGTAGCCCTGCACTTGGGGATCCCTGTCGAGATCATCCAGTCGGCCCTGCCCCACTTTCCGGGCGTACCGGGGCGGATGGAGCGGGTGACCCTGCCGGGGCAGGATATCGCGGTAGTTGTGGACTACGCCCACACCCCCGACGGCCTGGAAAACCTGCTCAAGGCCCTGCGATCCCAGGTGCAAGGGCAACTTATCTGCGTCTTTGGCTGTGGCGGGGATCGGGATCGGGGCAAACGACCGCAGATGGGCCGCATTGCCGCCACCTGGGCCGATCAGGTGATCGTTACCTCCGACAACCCCCGCACCGAAGATCCCCAGCAGATCCTACGGGATATTCTGGCCGGGATCCCTGGATCCCCCAGGGCGGTGGAGGTGGATCGGCGGCAGGCCATTCGCCTGGCCATCCTCGCAGCCCAGCCAGGGGATACGGTGGTCATTGCCGGCAAAGGCCATGAGGACTACCAGATCCTGGGCACCGAGAAGATTCACTTCGACGACCGAGAAGAAGCCCGCGCCGCCCTGGCCCTGAGGGAAAAAAGCCGGGGGTGAGGCTAACGGGAGCGGTGCTGCAGCATCAGCTCCACGAACTCGCGGAAGAGGTGATCGGCGTCGTGGGGGCCGGGGCTGGCCTCCGGGTGATACTGCACAGAAAACAGGGGCAGGTGACGGTGGCGGATCCCGGCTACGGTGTGGTCATTCAAGTTGAGGTAGCTGATCGTGACCTCATCGGCGGGGATCGAAGCGGCATCCACCGCAAATCCGTGGTTCTGGCTGGTGATCTCCACTTGCTTCTCCAACCCGCAAGGGTGGTTGAGGCCGCGGTGGCCAAACTTGAGCTTGTAGGTGGATCCCCCTAGGGCCAAACTGAGAATCTGATGGCCCAGGCAGATCCCAAATAGGGGCTTCCCGGTTTGCAGCAGCGCTTGCGTGGTGCGGATGGCAGTCGTCTCAGCGGCGGGATCCCCTGGCCCATTGGAGAGGAAGATCCCATCGGGGTTGTAACTCAAAATCTGCTCCGGGCTGGCATTGGCCGGCAACACCATCACCCGACAGCCATAGCGGGTAAGGCGGCGCAGAATGTTGCGCTTAACGCCAAAATCCAGGGCCACCACCCGCAGGGGCGGCTCCGGGATCGGGATCCCTTGGCTGCGCCCATAGTCCCAGTCGGCGGGGGTAGGTTCCAGCCACTCGTAGGGTTGAGGAGTGGTAACCTCTGCCACCAAGCTCAACCCCTGCATGGAAGGAGCCTGGCGCACCCGCTCCAACAAAACCTGGGGATCCAAAGTCTCCGTGGAAAGGGCCCCGTTCATCACCCCCTGAGAGCGCAGCCGCCGTGCCAAAGCCCGCGTATCTACCCCAGCAATGGCCGGGATCCCATATCGTTGCAGGTATTCGGGGAGGGTGGATGTAGCCCGCCAGGAGCTGGCCAAGCGAGACACATTGCGGGCAATCACCCCCGCGACTTGGGGCCGAGCCGATTCTTCGTCCAGCTCATTCACTCCGGTATTTCCCAGCTCAGGGCAGGTGAAGGTAACCATCTGCCCCCGGTAGCTAGGGTCGGTGATCACCTCCTGGTAGCCGGTCATGCCTGTGTTGAACACCACCTCGCCCACCGCCGTGCCCGGCGCCCCAAAAGACCAACCGGCAAAGGAAGTGCCATCCGCCAGCACCA
>NZ_JANSIC010000151.1:4726-6130 GCF_047461955.1 Synechococcus sp. R55.7 | reverse complement strand
ACCAGCACCCGATTCTCCAGGTGATACCGCACTGCCCGTGCCAGGACTAGGCGTTCCATGTCGCGGCCTTTGCGGACGAGGTCGGCAACGGTATCGCGGTGACTGACCCGCACCACGTCTTGCTCGATGATCGGCCCTTCGTCCAGATCTTCGGTGGCATAGTGGGCAGTCGCGCCGATGATCTTCACCCCCCGTTGATGGGCGCGGTGGTAGGGGTTGGCTCCGGCAAAGGCGGGCAGGGTGGAATGGTGAATGTTGATGACCGGCGGGGCTTGGCGGAGCAGCGACCCACTCAAGACCTGCATGTACTTGGCCAACACCACCAGGTCAATTCGATATTCCTGCAGGAGAGCGAGCTGACGGGCTTCGGCTGCGGCTTTGCCCTCTGGAGAAACGGGGATGTGGTAGTAATCGATACCGAAGGAGCGGGCCACCGATTCCAGGTCGGGGTGATTGCTGATGATCAAGGGGATCTCGGCGGGCAGTTCTCCCGCCCTTTGCCGCCAGATCAGATCCAAAAGGCAGTGGCTTTGCTTGCTGGCCCACAACGCAATGCGACGGCGAGTGTCGGAAAAATGCAGTTCCCAGTTGGCTTGGATCCCACGGGCAATGCCTGAAAAGGCGGGGACAATTTCCCCTCGCTCCAGTTGGAAGCCCTGCAAGTCCCACTCGATGCGGCTCAAGAACAGTCCTGCTTCGGGATCCGTATGGTGATCGGCGTGAATGATGTTGCCGCCGTAGCTGTAGATGAAGCTGGAGAGCTTGGCTACCAACCCTTTTTGATCGGGGCAAGATACCAACAGGGTGGCACTGGGCATAGGTGGACAAAAAGCCTCAACCTTCTTACCGTAGGGCTGGGTTTTACTGCGGAGCAAGCCGTTTTCAATCTACCCGGTTGATCGCTTCCAACAGCCAGGGATCCACCGGCTGGCCATCCCAACGCTTTAGGTCGATGCGAATCCACATCGCCGCAGAAGAGCCGGCAGGGGGCAGTTCCTGGTGAAACGAGATCTCATAGTCGGACGGGTTCTGACCATGTTGCCGCAGCCAGGTCTCCACCTTGGCAGGAGCGAAGTAGGACTGCCCTTGCTCGAACAAGCGCGTAATTTCCATGCCGAAGCAAAGGGGGTTAAAGCGGGGCATAGACTAAGCAGCGTCTGCGGTTTGAGCGTCGTCGGCTACGGATGGGACGGGATCCGTCTCTGGGGGGGGCGTATCGGCAACTGACTCGGTGACTGCTGTTCGGGAAACCTTGGGAGGGGCGGCAGCCGTTGTCCCGCGGGTGGCTTTTTCCAGCTCTTGGGCCTCTTTGTTCAGTTGCGCCTCGAACTCTCTGGAAGCGTCCTGCAGGCTGCGCAGGGTTTTGGCCAGCGTGCGACCGATCTCCGGCAGTTTGCGGGGCCC
>NZ_JANSIC010000151.1:0-4626 GCF_047461955.1 Synechococcus sp. R55.7 | reverse complement strand
GCCGCGGACTGCAAGTAACTGCCGGCTCTCCTCATCTATCCGATGGCTCTGGTGTTTTGCTCTCAGCTCATCTGGGCCAACCTCTCCCTGGCCGGCCAAGTCAAAATGGTAGAATTGCATCGTTAATCAATCAATGTCCTTCATTGGCCTAGGCTTGCCCATGCTCCAAACCCTACAAAAGCTCCTTGGGGATCCCAACGATCGGAAGATCCGGCAGTACCGTCCTGTCGTCAAGTTGATCAACTCGCTGGAGATCGAGATCGCCTCTCTTTCGGATGCGGAGCTCAAGGCCAAGACCACAGAGTTTCGCCAGCGCTTGGACAGAGGAGAATCTCTGGACGATCTCTTGCCGGAGGCGTTTGCCGTGGTGCGGGAGGCCGCCAAGCGAGTTTTGAACTTGCGCCATTACGACGTACAGCTCATCGGCGGCATGGTGCTGCACGAAGGCCAGATTGCCGAAATGAAAACCGGCGAGGGGAAAACCCTGGTCGCCACCCTGCCTGCCTACTTGAACGGCCTGACTGGGAAGGGGGTTCACATCGTTACCGTCAACGGCTACTTGGCCCGTCGGGACTCGGAGTGGATGGGACAAGTGCATCGTTTCTTGGGCCTGACGGTTGGTCTGGTGCAAGAGGGCATGTCGCCCGAAGAAAAGCGCCGCAGCTATAACTGCGACATCACCTATTGCACCAACAGCGAGCTGGGCTTCGACTACCTGCGGGACAACATGGCCACCGACATCAAAGAGGTGATGCAACGGCCCTTTAACTACTGCATCATCGACGAGGTGGACTCAATCCTTATCGACGAGGCCCGTACTCCCCTGATCATCTCCGGTCAGGTGGCTCGCCCCTCCGAAAAATACCTGCGGGCAGCCCAGGTGGCGCGGGAGCTGATCCGAGATGAACACTATGAGGTGGATGAAAAAGCCCGCAACGTCATCCTTACCGACGAGGGGTTTGAAGCCGCCGAGCGGTTGCTGGGGGTCTCTGACCTGTTTGATCCCAAGGATCCCTGGGCGCACTTTGTCTTTAACGCGGTGAAGGCCAAAGAGCTCTTCATCAAGGATGTCCACTACATCGTCCGCAATCAAGAGGTGGTGATCGTGGACGAGTTCACCGGGCGGGTGCTCCCCGGTCGTCGCTGGTCCGATGGGCTGCACCAGGCGGTGGAGGCCAAAGAGGGGGTGCCGATTCAAAGCGAGAGCCAAACCCTGGCCACCATCACCTACCAAAACCTTTTTCTGCTCTATCCCAAGCTTTCCGGCATGACGGGCACGGCTCGCACTGAGGAGGCCGAGTTCGGCAAAACCTACAACCTGGAAGTTACGGTGATCCCCACCAACCGACCCATCCGCCGCAAAGATGCCCCCGACTTGGTGTACAAGACCGAAAGGGGCAAGTGGCAAGCGGTTGCCGAGGAAATTGCCCACATGCACGCCCAGGGGCGCCCCGTCCTTGTGGGCACCACCAGCGTGGAAAAATCCGAACGCCTCTCGGCCATGCTCAAGGAAATGGGGATCCCCCACAACCTCCTCAACGCCAAGCCAGAAAACGTGGAGCGGGAGGCGGAGATCATTGCCCAGGCGGGGCGAAAAGGCGCTGTAACCATTGCTACCAACATGGCCGGTCGAGGCACGGACATCATCTTGGGAGGCAATGCGGAGTACATGGCCCGCCTCAAGCTGCGGGAACGGCTGATGCCCAAGCTGGCTCAATTGGACGCCGACAACCCCTTGGGATCCGTTCAGATGGTGGGACGGGGGGGTGGCCAGGGATTTGGTGGGACAGCACCCAAGCCGAAAAAATCCTGGACGGTGGTCTCCCCCAATTTTTACCCCTGTGAGCTGTCGGCCCGCACCAGCCAAGCTTTAGACGAAGTGGTGGCAGCAGCCGTGACCAAGTATGGGCTGAACCGTCTGCCAGAGCTGGTGGTGGAGGATCTCATCGCAGTAGCTTCCGAGAAAGCGCCGGTGCAGGATCCGCTAATTTTGCAACTGCGGGAGGTTTACAACAGCATCAAAGCCGAGTACGAAAAAATTACTGAGGCCGAGCACGAAGAGGTGGTGAGGCTGGGGGGCCTGCATGTGATCGGTACGGAGCGCCATGAATCCCGCCGTATCGACAACCAGCTGCGGGGCCGCGCCGGGCGACAAGGGGATCCCGGCTCCTCGCGGTTTTTCCTCAGCTTGGAAGACAACCTGCTCAAGATTTTCGGTGGCGAGCGGGTAGCCAAGCTCATGGACACGTTCCGGGTGGAGGAGGATATGCCCATCGAGCTGCCCAGCAGCATCCTGGAGAACGCGCAGAGAAAAGTGGAAGTATACTACTTCGACATGCGCAAGCAGGTGTTCGAGTATGACGAGGTTCTCAACAACCAGCGGCGGGCCATCTACTCAGAGCGGCGGCGCATCTTGGAGGGGGAGAACCTCAAGACCAAGATCCTCGACTACGTGCGCAAAACCGTTGGCGAGATCGTGCGAGCGCATGTCAACCCAGAGCTGCCCCCGGAAGAGTGGGAAATCGACAAGCTGACTGCCAAGATGCAGGAGTTTGTGCCGCTCCTGAAGCAGAACCTCAAGGTTGAGGATCTGCGGGATCTCTCCTACGAGCAGATCTTGGACTACCTGATCAAGCAGGCAGAACTGGCCTATGAGGCCAAAGAGGCTTTTCTGGATACCTTTGAGCCCGGTTTGATGCGCAAGGCAGAGCGCTTTTTCCTGTTGCAACAGGTGGACACCCTCTGGCGGGAACACCTGCAGCAGATGGAGGCGCTGCGGGAAGCTGTGGGCCTGCGAGGCTACGGTCAGAAGGATCCCCTGATCGAGTACAAGAACGAGGGCTACGAGCTGTTCCTGGAGATGATGGACAACATCCGCCGCAACACGGTGTACAACCTATTCATCTTTACTCCCCAAATTGTGCAAGTGCCCCAGGCATCGCGACCGGCTCCGGCACCCACTGCGGCTGCCAGCCCTGATCCCAGCTCTGCTTCAGGGGTGGTGGAAGCCGATTTCACGGAAGAATAATTGGCGTAGAGAGAAGTCAGCGGGGGAGGAGGATCTGTCGTAATGCCTCTTTCAGTTGTGGGTACTGGAAGGTAAAGCCCATCTGCAAAGCCGCTTGCGGGATCACTTTCTGCCCCGTCAAAACCACTTGAGCTGCCTCGCCCAACAGCAGTTCCAACGCCAGCTCCGGCACAGGCAACCAAGAGGGGCGACCCAAGACCTGGCCTAAGGTTCGGCAAAACTCTTCCATCTGCACCGGGTTGGGAGCGGTGGCGTTGAACACTCCGGATCCCTGCTCCAGCAGGAAGCAGACCAAGCTCACCCAATCCTCGCGGTGGATCCAAGACAGCCATTGTTTGCCGGAGCCGATCGTTCCGCCGATAAAGAACTGAAAGGGGGCCAGCATCTGCCCCAGCGCTCCTCCATCCGGCCCCAACACAATCCCCGTGCGCAGGATGGCCAAACGGATCCCCAATTCCTCAACCGGCCGGGCGGCAGCTTCCCAAGCTTGACAGACTTCTGCCAGAAAATCTTGGGCCGGGGGATCCGTCTCTGTTAAGGGTTCTCCTGCCGGATGGGATCCGTAGTAACCCACCGCCGAGCTGCTGATCATCACCTGGGGCTTTTGGTTGAGGGAGGCGAGGGCTTGGACAAGGGCCTGGGTGGTTTCCACACGGCTACGACGGATTTCTTTTTTCTTGGTCTCTGTCCAGCGAGAAGAAGCCAAAGGCTCTCCGGCCAAGTTGACAATCCCCTCGTACCCTTCCAGGGCGGCTGCCCAGGCTTGCGGTTGGTAGGGATCGTAGGGCAGCAGCTTGAGGTTGGGGGATTCCCCCAAAATGCGGCGGGCCTGCTCCAGGCGGCGGGTCAAGACCAAAACCTGATCCCCTTGCTCCAGCAGACGGGCCACCAAGCGACGCCCGATAAAACCACTTCCACCCGTGATGACAATGCGCATGATGTGGATCCGACTTGCATCTGCACAAGCCCTGTGCCGCCCTTGTCCTTTGAACGGTGCAGAGCCTTTCCGCTATTCGAACCTCTAGCCTAGCGCGTTTCCTGCCCCGCGTTGGCCATTGCCTGGGATCCCGCCATCCGTTTGCTGAGCTTGGCGAAGTGGCAGAGCCCAAGAAAGCCCAAGAATAAAAATGTTTTGCGGCAAAGCGTAAACTACCCGACTCCGACCGCTAAGCGGTACGGAGCGGGCTTTCAGCAGCCCTGAGCCTGCTTTGCTCTACCAGAGAACAAAACAGGCCCGAACCTCTAGGCTGGTTTACGACAGCCCCCAAAAGCGCAATCACATTCGCACCATTCAAATCCGCATCCCCTTCCCATCCACAGTGTCCACACTTGAACGACTTACCACTGCGGTAGGATTGCGCAGGGTCGGGATGGATGTGCAAACACCGGTGGCAGGTCTGCGACGTGTAGGCAGGCGGAACAAGAATCAGAGAAACCCCTGCAACTCTCGCCTTGTATTCCAGAAACTGCCTCAGTTGGTAGAACGCCCAACTGTTGGCCCGCCTACGCTCTGTCTTGCTGCGTGGCTGTTGATTGACCCTTTCCCGGATCCCCGTCAGGTCTTCCAGAGCGATAGCGCTGTTGGTAGCTTTTGCCCT
>NZ_JANSIC010000150.1:0-6183 GCF_047461955.1 Synechococcus sp. R55.7 | reverse complement strand
ATCGAGGCTTCGTCCAAATCGGCCAAAATCTGGGCTATGGCGGCTTTGGGGCCCTCTGGCCCCCAACTGGCTCCCTGGGCCAGGTAGCGGCGGGCGGACTCGCCGATGGCATAGCAGGAAAACCCGGCCAACACCGCCTGCGTCAGGGCCACGGAACCGTAGGCTCCCAGAGAGAATCCCCCCAGCAAGGTTTTCAGGGATCCCAGGCCCAACAGCGCCACCCACTCGCCGGCGCCCAGGCTGAGCATGCTGAGGATGATCTTCTGCAGCAGTTGTGTGGCTCCTGCAGTGCTCATGGGCCAGCCGTACAGGCGGGCCAGGCGCAGGATCAGGGTGACATCGATGGCCAGCCCTCCCAAGGTATCGAGCAGGGTGATGGGGTTGAGGGCAACCGCCAGCGCTTTGGTGCGGGCGGCTGAGGCGATGAGGTCTTGGGCTTGCTGGGCACGGGTTTGCAGCTTGCGCTCAATTACCTGCTGGTTAACCCGATCGGCAAACAGGAGGGCATTCAAGGCCAGCAGCGAACGCCCCTCCCGATGCAGGACTTCCAGGATTTTCAGGCGCAGCTCATCCACCTGCGGGGATCCCACTTCCATCTGGGCAGCAAAGCTCCCATCCGGCCTTTGTACCAGGCGGGGCACGCGAGGGGAGGCCGCCACCATGACGATCTCGTTGGGAGAAAGGAGCTGCCGCACCCGTTCGTTGCGGATCTTGTCGTAAATGGCCTGGCGATCTGCCTCTGGGTACTGGTCGATCTTGTTGAACACCAGCAGCATAGGCTTGCCCGCCTCCCGCAGGGTGGCCAGGGCCTCAAACTCCACCCGCGTCAGATCCCCGCAGACGACAAACAGGATCAAATCCGCCCGCTGCGCCACTTCTCGGGCCAGCCGCGCCCGCTCTTCGCCGTCTACTTCATCCAGGCCGGGAGTGTCGATCAGCTCCAGACGGGATCCCTGCCAATGGGCGACCTGTACCGACTGCACCGAGGAAGGGGGGAGGCGGGATCCCTGCAGGGATGTGCCAGAGAAGGAGGACTGGGGGCGGGTTTCCCAGCTGATGTTCCAAGTTGCCGCTTGCTGGGTACGGGTGATGCCATGGGTGGGCCCCGTCTCAAAGACTGGCTCGCCCAGCAGGGCATTGAGCAGGGAAGACTTGCCTCGCCCCACCAGACCAAAGGCGGCGATGTGGATGACCTCGGTTTCCAGCTTGTCCAAGAGCGCTTGCAAGCTCTCCAACTCCCCTTCTAAGCCCGCGACCTCTTGGGGGCGCAGATCCAGTTGGGCCACCCACTGGCGCAGGCTGCGCTTGGCTTGTTGGTAGTTGAGGTCATCTTGTAGGGTGTTGCGGCGAGCCATAGCCGTAGCGCTCAATAGCGGTAGGAAGCAGCCCTTAAAAGACTCCACTTTGCTCTCGGGATCGGCAGGCTTCCCCACCGGACAGAGAGCTTCTCATCGGACAATACAAGGGACAATACAAGACGATCATAAGAGGAAGGGAAGAGTTAAGCTCAAAGCAAGGCGGCCTCAGCCGCCGGGATCCGCAACTCAAAAATCCGATATCCAAAACTTGGCAAGAGGAGGTTTTCCATGCCCAGGGCTATCTGGAATGGGGTAGTGGTGGCGGAGACAGACCGCTACGAAACCGTAGAAGGCAACATCTATTTTCCGCCGGAATCTCTGCGCCGGGAATACTTCCAGCCCAGCTCTACCCACACCACCTGCCCCTGGAAGGGGGAGGCCAGCTACTACACCCTCGTGGTCAACGGCCAGGAGAACAAAGATGCCGCCTGGTACTACCCGGATCCCAAACCCGCTGCGGCCAACATCCGGGGCTATGTGGCCTTCTGGAAGGGTGTCAAGGTGGAGCCCTAGCCGGAGCCGAGTTTGTCAACCGGGTATGATGGGAAGAGTGGGTTGGAGAAGCGATGCCATGCTGACCGATGGCCGGATCCTGTTTGGCGCGGCCCGGTGGGCGAGAAAGCTGGGCCTGGCCGGATTGAGCTTGGTGCTGTTGGGCTGCAGCCCCGCAGGTTTTCGCACCCCGCGTCCCAGCCTGACCAACAGTGGCCTCAACAGCATCTTCCCCGATGGGGAGCCTGCTTTCAACGGAGATGGCCGCTACCTGGTGTTTTCCTCGGCCCGCAGCGGCAGCCAGGATATTTTTCTCTACGACACGGTGGAACGTCGCTTGGTGGATCTGCCCGGCCTCAACTCCAGCGACGTGGCGGCCACCTCGCCCGACATCAGCGCCGATGGTCGCTACATCGTCTATGTCTCCAATGCTCTGGGCAAGTCTGAGATTTTTCTCTACGACCGCGAAACCCGCAGGATAGAAAACATCAGCAGCCGGGTGCCAGGAGATGTGCGCAACCCCACCATCAGCGGCGATGGCCGGTTTATCGCCTTCGAGAGCAACGGCCAAGGACAGTGGCACATCGAGATTTTCGACCGGGGGCCGGCGGCCAGCACGCGCCCAACCTCACCCTCTTCCCCCACTTCTGGCGACAATCCCTGAGGGGATCCTCAAGCTAGGATAGACCCCCCTGCTTTGCAAGAGTTGTTGCATGTCGATTCCCCTCGCCCAGCGACTTCAGCCCCTCGGCGGCAATGTGTTTGACCAAATGGATCGAGCCAAGCGAGAGGCTCGTCGCTCTGGCCTCGATGTGATCGATCTGTCTCTGGGATCCTCCGATCTGCCCCCACCTTCAGACTCCTTGGCGGCCATCCAATCGGCTCTGTCGGATCCCTCTACCTATGGCTACACGCTGTTTCACGACACGGCGGACTTTCGGTCTGCCTGCGCCAAGTGGTACAGGGGCAAGTTCGGCCTGGAGATCGATCCGGAAACAGAGGTGCTGCCGTTGATCGGATCCCAGCAGGGGACGGCCCTCTTGCCCCTGGCTTTGCTCAACCCCGGCGATGTTGCTTTGGTTGCGGATCCGGCCTATCCCTCTCACGTGGGCGGGATCCATCTGGCGGGCGGGATCCCCTACTACCTGCCCCTGCGGGCGGAAAACCGCTTCTTGCCCCAGTGGGATCGGATCCCGGAGGCAATCTGCCGGCAGGCACGGTTGCTGGTGCTGAACTACCCCCACAACCCCACCACTGCCACCGTCACCCCGGAGTTTTGGCAAGAAACCCTGCAGTTTTGTCAGCAGTACGACATCGTTCTGGCCCACGATTTTCCCTATGTGGACTGGCGCTTCGACGGCCAGGTGGCCCCTTCTGCGCTGCAGGCGGATCCCGATAAAACCCGCACCATCGAGTTTTTTTCTCTTTCCAAGTCCTATCACATGGGAGGGTTCCGGGTGGCCTACGCCATTGGCAGCCGAGAGCTGATCCGAGCCCTGCGATGGGTGAAATCCACCATCGACTTCCATCAGTACCAGGGCATTCTGCGGGGGGCAGCAGCGGCTTTGGCAGTTCCCGATAGTTTTTTGGAGCGCTGGCGGCAGGTGTACCGAGAGCGACGGGATATAGCTGTGGCGGCTCTACACCGCATCGGTTGGCCTGTGCCTTTGCCGGAGGCCACCATGTATCTGTGGGCGCCTCTGCCGGAGTTTTATCGCGGCTCTTCTGCCCAGTTTTGTCTGGACTTGGTGAGAGCCACAGGGGTTGCCCTGTCTCCGGGTTCTGGCTTTGGCCCCAGTGGGGAAGGCTATGTCCGCTTTGCTTTGGTGGTCGAGGGATCCCGTCTGGAGGAGGCGGTGGGACGGATCGAGGCGTTTTTGTCCCGGTGCATTTCCTAAATCCCAAACATCAATCCCAAACATCGAGCATCCAGCTCTCGGTTGGTTGTGCTCGCCCACCCTCGGGCAATCTAAGTCAGGATAAGAGTAAGAGTGTTATCCAAGTTGAGTGGGCATGGAGAAGGAAACGCTCGACAGTTTTTTGTCCATCCGCGGGGTGATGGGGGTGGCGCTCTTGAGTCGGGCAGGTCGCCCTTTCTTCTACCGCTCTTTTCAGGATTTGGATAGCCGACAGCAACAGGCCCTCACCGAAGGGCTGTTTCAAGTTTTGCAGACCATGCCCCCAGGACTTGACTATTTTGACTTTCAGTTTGCCGAGCAGCGGGTTTTCGTTTACCCCCTTGGGCCGGAATGGGCGCTGCTGGTGGCGGTGAATGACGAGCTGGTGATGCCGGTTTACACCTTGGCCGTGAACCGCCTGCGAGCCGAGCTGCAGCAGGATACGCCAAAGGGCTTGGCCACCTTTCGTCTATTTACCAGCCAGGCGGAGGCAGGCCGGAACGCTACCCAGCCCAGTTCCGCTCCTGCGGCGGGCCCGCGCATGGAGATGGATGTCTTCGTGCAATCTCTGAACCGTCTCTGCCAGATTACAACCGGCTATTTGGGCAAGGCGGTGATCGTCAACTATTGGAAGGCAGCACGGCAGGAAGTGGTGGAACGCCAGGGATCCCAAGCAGAATGGCTGAACCAGTTCGAGATCGAGCGCAGCGGCCAGATCCACTACCGGGGATCCCTCAAGGAACTGGACGAATCTCAGCAAAGGGTGCTACGGGATTGGGTGCTGGCTTTTTTCCGTCGCTGTGAGGAGGTGATCCACGATTTTCGCAACTTGATCAAATCGACAGAACTGGGCCTATGAAAAAGGGGCAGGCTTTTTCCTAAGTAGGGCTATCGGCGCTTGGCCGAGGACAATCCAGGCTAAGCTATGACCATGATCAACCCGGATCGCGCCAGGTGCAGACAAGATCCCTGCCTGGGGATGTCCCTTCTTGTCGCCGCAAGCCGACCCAGCGAAAGATCCGCTTTGCTACCGCGATGCCGCCGGATCCCTCGTTAGTATGGGGTTACGGCGCGCTATGCGAAGGAGTTGCCATGCTGAGAATCGTCACCCAGCTAGCCGAGGCTGAAGCCGAGCTTAGACGGATCTCGGAGCGCACTCAGGCTGACCAGAACCTGCACCGCGAAGCAACTGTGCGGGAGATCCTGCAAGCGGTACGCCGTCAGGGGGATCGGGCCCTGCTGACCTATACGGCTGAGTTCGACCAGGTGGAGCTGAGCGTTGCCGAGCTGAAGGTGTCTGGGGCCGAGCTAGAGGCAGCTTACCAGGCGGTATCTCCGCAGTTGCTTTCAGCCCTACGGCTGGCCAAGCAGCGCATTGAAGCTTTTCACCGGCAGCGGGTGCCCAGCAGTTGGGTAAGCTTTCCCGGCCCTGAGATCGTCTTGGGCAAGCAATACCGCCCTGTGGATCGCGCCGGCCTCTACATTCCGGGAGGGCGAGCCGCCTATCCCAGCACGGTGTTGATGAACGCCATCCCGGCCCAGGTGGCAGGGGTGCCCGAGATTGTGATGGTGACGCCACCGGGATCCGACGGCTCGGGGGGCAAGGGGATTAGCCCGGCCATTTTGGTGGCCGCCCAAGAAGTAGGCATCCACACCATCTATCGCGTTGGAGGGGCTCAGGCAATAGGGGCTTTGGCCTACGGCACCGAGACCATCCCCAAGGTGGACGTGATCACCGGCCCCGGCAACATCTACGTAACTTTGGCCAAAAAGCTGGTGTACGGCACGGTGGGGATCGACTCGCTGGCCGGGCCATCGGAGGTGTTGATCATCGCCGACGAGAGCGCCAACCCCCTTTATGTGGCTGCCGATTTGCTGGCCCAAGCCGAGCACGATCCCTTGGCGGCGGCCATCCTTCTGACCACCGATCTCCAGCTGGCCCAGCAGGTGCAGCAGGCGGTGGCCACCCAGATGGAGGCCCATCCCAACCGTCTGATGGTGGAAAAGTCGGTGGTGAATTACGGGCTGATTGCGGTGGTGCCGGATCTGACGGCGGCGGTGGCTTTGTCCAACCTGTTTGCGCCAGAGCATTTGGAACTGCAGGTGGCAGATCCCTGGGCTTTGCTGGATCCCATTCGCCATGCGGGGGCCATTTTCTTGGGCCACCATACTCCGGAGGCGGTAGGAGATTACCTGGCTGGCCCCAACCATACCTTGCCCACCGCCGGTGCGGCCCGCTATGCCTCGGCTTTGGGGGTGGAAACTTTCCTAAAGCATTCCAGTCTGATTCAATACAGCTCAGCGGCTTTGCGGGAGGTGGCCAGCGCCATTCAGGCTCTCACACAAGCGGAAGGGTTGCCCGCCCACGGCCAGTCGGTACAGGTGCGGTTGGCGGAGGAGCGCTAATCAAGCCCTGGTCGCAGTTAGCTAGACCG
>NZ_JANSIC010000149.1:3672-6208 GCF_047461955.1 Synechococcus sp. R55.7 | reverse complement strand
CTCTCTCCCTCTGAGGTGCGGGATCCAGAAACCCTTCTGCCCCGGAGGGCAGGGTGCTCTAAGTTGGCTTAACATTATTTCATGACCGGGCCTGGCCCTCACCTTGCCAAGGGCGGGTGGCCAATATCAGTGCCTAGGGATCCGGCTCAACTTCCTTCCCATTGCAGGCAAAACGACCATGGTAGGCATCTTCAAGCGCTTGTTCGGCTCGCGCGGCAAAGCTGCGGCCACGTCCTCACCGGAAACTGTTGCTAAGCCAACCCCAAAGAAAGCGAAAAACGACAATACTTTTTTTCTCGACCCAGATGAAGCCAAAACCCTTGGCAACATCGAGTATATGCGCACCCCCAGGATCGTGAAGCACACCTTCCAGGATTTCGGCAGCAAGGAGAAGGTGGAGGTGGTGGAGCAGGTCTCTTCCCTCGGTAAAGTTAAGTTGTCCGCAGAGGCAGCCAAAACTCCTGAAACCGCTTCTGAGCAGGGATCCTCCGCTTCAAGCAGCAGCGGAGCAAGCCCACGCCGTCAGGGGGGATCGGACATGGATACCTTCCGCAATATGGCCCGCAGCCTAAAACGCAAATAAGCCAAACTCAGGTTGATCCCTGTCAGAGCCAACCAGAGGCTGGATCCCAGCTTTCCTCTTCGCAGCAGCGGCAGGCGTGATACAACTGCTATCGAACCGGCTAATCTGCGACTGAACTGAGGAGGAGCAATGGCGATTAAGCGAGGCACCTTGGTGCGGGCTATCCGCGAGAAACTGGAGGGTAGCTTAGAAGCGCAGGCAAGCGATCCTTTTATTCCCAACTACGTTTTCGAGACCCCCGGAGAAGTCGTGGATATCAAAGGTGACTACCTGCAGATTAAGTTTGGGGCTGTTCCCACCCCTACGGTTTGGCTGCGGGCGGATCAGGTTCAGGAGATGGCGGGTTGAGTAGAAGCACGGAATGTTCCCCATCTGCATACCCCGTGATGGGGTGAAGGGGGATCCATGGCACTCCTGGCTGCTCCCAACCGTGAACAAATCCTGCAGCGTAGGCAGCTTTTGCGTCGGCAACGGCGCAGCCGATTCTGGCAGGGATCCTGGCGCCTGACCGGTTCGATGACCCTCTTGGCGCTGCTGGTGCTGGGCCTACGGCAGCCCCACTGGCAAATTCGTCAGCCAGAACAGATTCAGGTAAAGGGTGCCCACTGGGTCGATCCCGCCTGGATACGGGCACAATTGCCCCTGCAGTATCCCCTCAACATTTGGCAGGTGCAACCGGCTGTTTTGGAAAGGGCTTTGCTGGGATCCCCGACCCGCCCCTCTCCCATCGAAAGCGTCCAGGTGCAGCGACGGCTGCTGCCGGTGGGTGTCATCGTCCAGGTGCGAGAACGGCAACCTGTGGCGCGGGCGCGATGGGGCGACCAGATGGGCTGGGTGGATGTCCAGGGCAACTGGCTGTCTCCGGATCCCTACCGTTCCCCCGCGTCTTGGCCTGAGCTGGAGCTGCTGGGCTGGGAGAACCACACCCCAGAGCAATGGGCGCTGTTGCTCAGGGCTTTACAGCAGTCTGAAATTCAGATCAGGGCAGTGGATTGGCAATCTGGAGCGGGAATTACCCTGCATACTGAGCTGGGCAACGTCTACCTGGGGCCGATTTCCGACCGCTTGCCCTTGCAAATTCAGACCCTCAACCAAATGCGGGATCTGCGCCGCTACTGCGAGTGTACGCCCGACGACATCGTCCAGATTGACCTCACCAGCCCCAGTGTGCCCACCTTGCAACTTACCCCCACGGCCACCCAGGAGCGCTGGAAAGACGTGCGGATGCCCTAGCTTTGCTATGAACCCGGTGCCGGCGGTGGAGGTGAACCAATTGTGGACAGCTTATCCCGGTCATCCGCCGGTGCTGCAAGGGCTGGATCTACGGGTCGAGGTTGGGCAACATCTGGGGGTGATCGGCCCCAATGGCGCGGGTAAAACTACCCTGTTCCTCACCCTCTGCGGCCTGTTGCCCCCCTGCTCTGGCCAGGTGAGTTTGTTTGGCCAGCCGCTGCGGCCCGGCCAGTTTCGCCCTGAGGTGGGGTTGGTGTTTCAGGATCCCAACGACCAACTGTTTGCCCCATCGGTGGCCGAAGATGTGGCCTTCGGACTGCGCAATTTGGCCCGTCCTGAGGCGGAGATTGCGGCTGCCGTTCAGGCCGCCCTGCAGATGACCGGCACCCTCCATTTGGCCGATCGTCCCCCCCATCACCTCTCTGGTGGGGAAAAGCGCATGGTTGCCATTGCCGGGATCCTGGCGATGCAGCCCCAGTTGGTGCTCTACGATGAGCCGACAGCCAACCTCGATTTGCGAGCCCGGCGGCGGTTGATGGTTTTTTTGCAACAGGCCGCCCACACTTTTCTGCTGGCTTCCCACGATCTGGAGCTGATCCTGGAGGTGTGCGATCAGGTCATCCTGTTGGATCAAGGGCGGATCTGGGCCCAGGGATCCCCGGCCCACCTGATGGGCCGAGCCGACCTCATGGAAGCCCACGGCCTGGAAGTGCCCCCCTC
>NZ_JANSIC010000149.1:0-3572 GCF_047461955.1 Synechococcus sp. R55.7 | reverse complement strand
AAAATCGGCAGCGGTCGGGTCACGGTGATCGTGCGGGGGGATGTCTCGGAGGTGCAAGCCTCGGTGGCTGCCGGTTTGGAGTCTGCCAAGCGGGTGAGCGGGGGTGAGATTCTCTCCCACCACATCATTGCCCGTCCCCACGAGAACCTGGAGTTTGTGTTGCCCATCCGCTATACCGAGGCGGTAGAGCAGTTCCGCACCTAGTCCCCACTTCAGTAAAGTTCGCACCCCAGAAAGTTCGCACCCCACTTTCACTTTCAGCGTAAGGAGTACCTATGGCTATTGCAGTTGGAATGATCGAAACCCTGGGCTTCCCGGCAGTGGTAGAAGCTGCCGACGCCATGGTCAAGGCAGCCCGCGTTACCCTGGTGGGTTACGAGAAAATCAGCAGCGGTCGGGTCACCGTGATCGTGCGGGGGGATGTCTCGGAGGTGCAAGCCTCGGTGGCTGCCGGCATTGACTCGGTGAAGCGGGTGAACGGCGGCCAGTTGTTGTCTTGGCACATTATCGCCCGTCCCCACGAGAACCTGGAGTACGTGTTGCCCATTCGCTACACCGAGGATGTGGCTCAGTTCCGCGAAGGGGTCAATGCCATCCGTCCCTTCACCCGTCCCTGATGCGTATTGCCATTGTGCGGGGCACCGTCACCAGCACCCAGAAGGATCCCAGCTTGACGGGCGTGAAGTTTTTGTTGGTGCAGTACGTCGATCTCGAGGGCCAGCCGCAACCCGATTACGCTGTGGCTGCCGATCCGGTGGGGGCCGGCATTGACGAGTGGGTGCTGGTTAGCCAAGGCAGTGCCGCTCGCCAGCCGCAAGGAAACCAGACTCGCCCGCTGGATGCAGTGGTGATGGCGATTATCGATACGGTCAGCGTTGGCGGTCGCTCTCTCTACAACAAGCGCGATCAACGCTAGCTGGGATCCCTTCCCTTCTCATCTCTCTTGCTGCCCTTGTCCGCCCTACTGCGTTCTAGAGGCTCACGGTTATGCCTGCTCACACCTATGCTGCACCGCCAACGCCCTGGTCTCGCCGACTGGCGGAGCCCAAGATCGATCCCACAGCCTACGTGCATTCTTTCTCCAACCTCATTGGGGATGTGCGGGTGGAAGCGGAGGTGCTGATCGCCCCGGGAACTTCCATTCGCGCTGACGAGGGATCCCCCTTCCACATTGGCGCCAGATCCAACATTCAGGATGGGGTGGTCATCCACGGCCTGGAACAGGGGCGGGTGATAGGAGAAGACGGCCAACCCTACTCCGTTTGGATTGGCAGAAACACTTCCATTGCCCACATGGCTCTGATCCACGGGCCGGCCTACGTGGGCAACGACTGCTTTATTGGCTTCCGCTCGACGGTGTTCAACGCTCGGGTTGGGGATGGCTGCATCATCATGTTGCATTGCCTGATCCAGGATGTGGAGATCCCCCCAGGCAAGTACGTGCCTTCTGGATCCATCATCACCACCCAGGCCGAGGCCGACCGGCTGCCCGACGTCCAGGATAGCGATGCCAAGTTTGCCCAACACGTGATCGGCATCAACCAAGCCCTGCGAGAGGGCTACCAGTGCAGCGAAAACCTCGTCTGTATCGCTCCCATCCGCAACGAACTGCAGCGCACCTCTAACTCAACGGCTACGGAGACGGCACCCATGACTCATTCTTCCCATCGCGGCAATGGCCGGAACGGCGGCGGATCCCCTCTCAAGCCGGAGGTGGTGGAGCAAATTCGTGCCCTGTTGGCCCAAGGCTATCGCGTGGGGCTAGAGTATGCCGATGCTCGCCGCTTCAAAACCTCTTCCTGGCAAAGCGAAAGCCCAATCGCCAGCACCCACGAGGCGGAGGTGGTGCGATCGCTGGGGGCCATCCTGGCGGAGCACCAGGGAGAATATGTGCGCCTACTGGGGATCGATCCCAAGGCCAAACGGCGGGTGCTGGAGCAGATCATCCAAACCCCCGATGGGCCGGCGCTGGTTTCTGGGATGCCCAGCCGCGTCTCGGCAGCCGCTGCCCCGAGTTCTGGCACATCCGGCCCTCAGTCTGGCTCAGGGCTAGAGGAAGAAATCCGAACGCTGTTGGCGCAGGGGTATCGCATTGGCCTGGAGGTGGCCGATGCCCGCCGCTACCGCACCTCTTCTTGGCAGACCTTGAGCAATTTGAGCGGTCAGCCGCAGGAGATCCTGGCCGCTGTTCAGGCTGCCCTAGCAGAGCACCAGGGAGAATATGTGCGCCTGTTGGGGATCGATCCCAAAGGCAAACGGCGGGTGCTGGAGAAGGTCATTCAAACCCCGCAAGGCCAGGTGAGCAGCAGTCCTGCAGGAACCGGCGTGGTGGCAGATACGGCTCCTGCGGCAGGGGGCAGTGCCGGCCTGGATCTGGAGGTGCAGGAGGAGGTGCATCGGCTGCTGGCTCAGGGCTATCGCATCGGCTACGAATATGCCGACGAGCGCCGCTTCAAAACCTCTTCCTGGCAGAGTGGGCCGGCCATTCGCGCCACCCGCGGGCCAGAGGTGTTGGCTAAGCTGACGGCTGCCCTGGCGGAGCACCAGGGAGAATATGTGCGCCTGCTGGGGATCGATCCCAAAGGCAAACGGCGGGTCTATGAGCGCATCATCCAAACCCCTAGCGGAAAATCTGCTGCTGCTGCCGCGGCTCCTGCTTCTGCCCCCAAGGGATCCCCTTCTGGCACCCGCCTCAATGCCGAGGTGGTGGCTCAGGTGCAGCAGTTGCTCAGCCAAGGCTACCGCATCGGCACCGAACATGCGGACAAGCGCCGTTTTCGCACCTCTTCTTGGCAAAGCTGTAGCCCCATCGAGGCCACCCAAGTGCCGCAAGTGGTGGCAGCTCTGGAAGCCTGTCTGGAGGAACATCGCGGCGAATACGTCCGCCTGCTGGGTATTGACCCAAAAGCCAAACGGCGAGTGCTGGAGCAGATCATCCAAACCCCTTGAGGGATCCCAGCTTTTTTTGACCTCTGTTGGTTCAAGCCCAACCCCCCAGCGATGAGGAGCACTTTGTTGGCCTCTACTTTGCCCAACTCCATGACGCTCCGCGCCTTGCCTGGCCAGAACGACGAAACTCGCTATTTTGTCAGTGGTGAGGTACAGGTGGAAGCCGGGGCGGGGATTGGGGCAGGGGTGCTGCTGCGGGCCAACCCCGGCTGTCGAATTCACATCGGGCGCGGCGCGTGTATCGGCATGGGATCCGTTCTGCACGCCTGTGGGGGATCCCTCATCGTGGAGGCGGGAGCAACCTTGGGAATGGGGGTGCTGGTGATCGGGCAGGGCACCATCGGCAAAAACGCCTGCATCGGCTCAGAAACCACAGTGCTGAATTGTTCGGTGCTCAGCCAAGCAGTCATTCCCCCCGGCTCGCTGCTCGGGGATCCCACCTATGGTTTCGATCTCCAAGAAGCGGGCGGCAGCAAGCCCATCCCGGCAGAGCCCTCGCCGGCGGCAGTGGAAATGGCTCCAGAGATGTCGCCTGAGCCGTCTCCCCCGCCCAGTTCTCCGGTGGCCAATGTTGAAAAGCAAACCCGCCGCTGGCAGGAAGCTGCCGAGCAAACCCAAGAAAA
>NZ_JANSIC010000148.1:5176-6268 GCF_047461955.1 Synechococcus sp. R55.7 | reverse complement strand
CTGTCCGCAGGACGAGCGCCGGGAGGATGTCACTCCTCTGTCCAGAAACGCTCGGAAAGATATTTGTCAGCCCCGTCGCAAAAGATGGTCACCACCACTCCAGAGGAGAGCTGACGGGCCACCTCTAGGGCTGCCACCACATTGGCGCCGGCAGAGATGCCCACCAGCAGGCCTTCTTCCAACGCCAAGCGCTTGACCATTTTCTGGGCTGCTTCTGTGGAGATCTCAATGTGCTGGTCAGGCAGGGTGGGATCGTAAATCTCGGGTTTTAGAGCTGTGGCCATGTGCTTGAGCCCTTCCAGGCCATGGAAGGGAGAGTCGGGCTGCATGGCAATGATTTGGATATCCGGGCGATACTCTCGCAGGCGCCGCCCCACCCCCATACAGGTGCCGCTGGTGCCTAGCCCGGTAACAAAATGGGTGACCTGCCCCTGGGTTTGCTCCCAAATCTCCACCCCAGTGGTTTCGTAGTGGGCTTGCCAGTTGGCGGGGTTGCTGTACTGGTCAGGGTAGAAATAAAGCTCGGGGTTTTCCGCATAGAGGGCGCGGGCTTTCTCGATGGCCCCATCGGATCCCAGAGCGGGATCCGTCAGAACCAAGTCCACGCCATAGGCAGCCAGGATCTTCTTGCGCTCCGGGCTGGCGTTGGCGGGAAGAGCCAGCTTGACCTTGTAGCCCAAGGCGGCCCCGATCCAGGCATAGGCGATGCCGGTGTTACCGCTGGTGGCATCGAGGATGATCTTGCCGGGGGTAAGCTTGCCCTGGCGTTCGCCAGCGCGAATCATGTTGAGGGCCGGGCGATCCTTGACTGAACCCCCAGGGTTGTACCACTCTGCCTTGCCATATACCCGTACCGATTCCGGCAAATCGGCAGCAACCCGCCGCAGACGGATCAGCGGCGTCCCCCCCACCAGCTCAATAGGGCTATCCACAGCAGGGAGTAACGGGCGAGAAGAAAATGCAGTCGGATACAAGGGGGATCCCTCGCTAGACAGGCATCGGCTGGACAACCATTGCTCATCTTACCCCGGTCTTTCCGGCCTCTTGGGAGCTTTTTAGTTTCCCCCTCCTGCCCAAGTTCTGGCTAGGCTC
>NZ_JANSIC010000148.1:0-5076 GCF_047461955.1 Synechococcus sp. R55.7 | reverse complement strand
TAGGCTCTAAGATGGGGGTAGAAAAGTGGGATTTTCCCACAGCAGGATGACGCGGAGGGGCATGGCAGAAATTGGGATTGTGACTGCCCAGCAGTTTGATCGGCGACGGGGCCAGATCCATGTCTACGACGGCGAGGGCAAAGGCAAGTCCCAGGCGGCCCTAGGGGTTGTGCTGCGTTCCATTGGCTTGGGGATCGAAAAGGCGGCCCCCAGCCGGGTGTTGCTGGTGCGGTTTCTCAAGGGGCCAGGCCGAACCTATGCTGAGGATGCGGCCATTGCGGCTCTGCAGCGAGGCTTCCCCCATCTCATCGATCAATTGCGCACCGGGCGGGGAGAGTTTTTCGGCCCAGATGAGATCACCAAGTTTGACCGTCAGGAGGCCCGCCGCGGTTGGGATGTGGCCAAAGGGGCTTTGGCGTCGGGGTTTTACTCGGTGGTGGTGCTGGATGAGCTCAACCCGGTGCTGGATCTGGGCCTGTTGCCTGTGGAGGAGGTGGTCAGTACCCTCAAGCAAAAGCCGGAGGCCATGGAGGTGATCATCACCGGGCGCGGCGCTCCCAAGGAAATTATCGACCTGGCGGATTTGCACTCGGAAATGCGCAGTGTCCGGCGGGCGACGGATCCCCAAAACGGCCAACCCCCTTGCAGCGGCATCGAGATCTACACCGGCAACGGCAAGGGAAAATCCACCAGCGCTCTGGGTCGGGCTCTGCAAGCCATTGGGCGCGGCATCAGTAAGGATCTCTCCCATCGTGTACTGATCATGCAATGGCTGAAGGGGGGAACGGGCTACACCGAGGATGCAGCCATTCGGGCCCTGCGGGAAAGCTACCCCGATTTGGTGGATCACCAGCGTTGCGGTCGGGACGCCATTGTCTGGCGGGGCAAACAACAGGAAATCGACTATGTAGAAGCGGAGCGGGGCTGGGAGTTGGCACGGGCGGCCATCGCTTCTGGCCTGTACAAAACCATCATCTTGGATGAGTTGAACCCGACGGTGGATCTGGAGCTGCTGGACGTGGAGCCGATTGTCCAGGCTTTGCTGCGCAAGCCGCGGGACACGGAGATCATCATCACGGGGCGGTGCCATGCCCCCTTACCTTACTTTGAGCTGGCCTCTGTCCACTCGGAAATGGTGAGCCACAAGCACTATGCCGAGCAGGGGGCCGATCTGCGGCGCGGGGTGGACTATTGATGGGATCCTTCGCAGCGTTCTCAGCCAATTCTGCTCTCTCTTGGCCTCCAGACCCCAGGACTCTGGCCCAGTTGTTGCTCACCCTTTTCCAGACGGAAGTGTGGGTGGAGGGAGGGGAGCGTGTTCCTGCTGGCCCGCTGGTGGTGGTGAGCAATCACCGCAGTTTTCTGGATGCACCGGTGCTGATCGCGGGGTTGGGCCGACCGATTCGCTTTGCCTGCCATTACTACCTGGCTCAGGTGCCGCTGCTGCGGGAAATCGCCCTGGCTTTGGACTGCATTCCCCTCAAGCAGGGATCCCGACAGCAAATCCATTTTTTTCGCCAGGCGCAGGCCAGTTTGGCAGCGGGGGTGGGTGTGGGGATCTTCCCAGAAGGGGCGGAGCAGATCACCCGTGAGACCTCGCCTGGGGAGGTGGGGCGGTTTCAGCCAGGTTTTGCCCACCTGGCGCTGGCGGCAGCGGTGGATCCCTTGCCGATTCTGCCGGTGGCGGTGTGGGCGCAGGAAGAATGGCGGGGAGTAGATATTCCTATGGCTTTTTTCCGCTGGTTTGACCCCACTGAACCCCGATTTCAACAGGAAGGGGGACATCCGGTGGTGTTGTATCGGCGGGTGGTGCTCAGGGTGGGATCCCCCCTTTGGGTGGGCAGGAAGCAGCGCCAGGGATCCCGACGCGAGCGAATGCAGGTCATTCAAGAGCTAACTGCAGCGGCCCGAGAACAGGTGCGATTGGGATTGGCAGAGAGATGAGAAAGTTGAGTGGCGAGCCGGTAGCATCTGCCTCTAGCTTGGTCAGCCCGGCAACGGGAGCGGTCGGTCAGGAGCGGCCCCTGCTGCTGTATTTGCCCGGTATGGATGGCACAGGTACGTTGTTTTACCGGCAGGCGCAGGCTCTGCAGCGGGAGTTTCGCATTCGCCCCCTGAGTTTGAACCACCCGGAAGCGGGGGATAGCTGGGAAACCCTGGCCGATTGGGTGGGATCCCAGCTAGAAGCGGGGGCGTACTTGTGTGGAGAATCCTTTGGGGCCTGCCTGGCCTTGTTGGTGGCCGCCCAATGGCCGGAGCGGTGCCGCGGCCTCATTTTGGTCAATCCAGCCTCGTCGCTGCGACGTAGGCCCTGGTGGTGGGCAGGGCATGTTCTCCTGCCTTTTTTGCCACCGGGGCTCTATCACCAGTTGTCGGAGCGGGGGTTGGGGGTTTTGGCGGAGCTCAGCCAAATGGAGCCGCTCGATCAGGAGCGGCTGCGCCAGGCAGTTCACAGTGTTGAACCCACAGTAGCTGCTCGGCGCTTGGCTTTGCTGGGATCCTTTGCTGTGGAGAAGCTGCCCCTGGAGTCGATGACCCTGCCAACTTTGCTGGTGGCAGGGGGCCGGGATCGCCTGTTGCCCTCGGTGCAGGAGGTGGGCTGGCTGGCGGAACGGCTGCCCCAGGCGCAGGTAGAAATCTCGCCCCAGAGCGGCCACGCTTGCCTGCTGGAGCGGCGGATGAACCTGCGGCGTTACCTGCTCAAGCCGGATGGCCTTTTTGCCCCTCTGCTGCTCAATTCTGCTTCGGCCCATTGAGCATGGACAGGGATCCCCACAGATCTTCTATCCGCTCTGGGCAGGAGCTATCCTTCCCCTCTCGATCCAGCCAAAGGGCTCGCAAGCCTGCTGCTTTTGCCCCCTGATAATCGTCGCGGCGGCTGTCGCCAATGTGGCCGGCGGCTGCGGGGGGGATCCCGTGGGCGGCCAGGGCAGCTTGGAAGATGCGAGGATCGGGCTTGGCATAGCCCACTTGGGTGGAGAGGGTGAGGGTGGAAAAGTAGGGATCCAACTGCAACTGCTGCAGCACCCTGGGCAAGCGGCTGTCGAAGTTGGAGATCACCCCCAACCGGATCCCTTCCTGCTGCAGGGCCCGCAAAGCCGGCAGCGTCTCGGGATACAGCTCCCAGGGATCCGCCCCGGCAAAGTGCTCAAACAATTGGGTGAAGAAGTCCTCAAACCGGTGCTCTCCGAAGGCAGCCAGGGATCCCACCCGGGCAAAAGTCTCCTGCACCACCTGGCGCCACCAGGTCCGCTCCCACTCCCGCAAAGGGGATCCCGTCAATCCTGGGCAGGCCGGGGCTGGAGCCTGGGCAAAAACTTGGCCAAAAGCGCGATCCAAGGCCTGGGGATCCACCCTTACCCCATACTCCGCTGCCACCTGGCTGTAAACCTGGCCCACGCTGCCCCGCACCCGAAACAAAGTGCCCACAGCGTCGAAAAAGAGCACCCTCAGCTTCACGACTGCCCCTCGTAGCGGGCGTAGGCATCGACAATCCGCTGCACCAGAGGGTGGCGCACCACATCCCGCTGGTCGAAGTAGCAAAAGGCAACCCCCTCTACCCCTGTCAGAATACGCTCTGCCGCTGCCAGGCCGGACATGCGATGTTTGCCCAGATCCGTTTGGGTGAGATCCCCGGTAACCACCATACGCGACCGGAATCCCAGCCGCGTGAGGGCCATCTTCATCTGCTCGGGGGTGGTGTTCTGGGCTTCGTCCAAAATGATGAAGGCATTGCTCAAAGTACGGCCTCGCATATAGGCCAGCGGCGCCACCTCGATCACCCCCTGCTCCATCAACTGCGTCAGCTTGGCCGGGTCGATAAACTCGAACAGGGCATCGTAAAGGGGCCGCAGATAGGGATCCACCTTTTCCACCAGATCCCCCGGCAAAAATCCCAGTTTTTCTCCCGCCTCCACAGCCGGGCGAGTCAAGATCAAACGCTCGTACTCCCGGTTTTGTAGGGCAGCAATGGCCACAACGGCAGCCAGATAGGTTTTTCCTGTGCCCGCCGGTCCAATGCCAAAGCAGAGGTCGTGGGTGCGAATGGCTCGCACGTACTCCTGTTGGCGGGGCGTTTTCGGTCGGATAAGCTCCCCTTTGCGGGTGCGGGCCAAAATCCCTGCTTGTGCTTGCTGGTAGGCGGCAGCCTCTTGTCCGGAGAGGGCGCGAAAAGCTTGCTCTGCATCGATCACAGTGACGGGGTGCCCAGTTTGCCAAAGCGGCCTCAGCAATTCTAGCCATTGCCGCACCTGCTGCCGCTGTTGGGGAGTGCCTTTCAGGTACAGGTCTTGTCCGCGCAGCGTTACAGAAGCACCGCTGGAGCGACTGATCCACCTCAGGTTGGCCTCCTGAGTGCCCGCCAAAGACATGGCCTGTTGAGGATTGGACAGAGAGATGACTTCGAAATCAGAAGAGAGGGAAGTAGGGTTGTCGTGCATGCCGTGGGCGCCGGGCACCCTGGGAGACCTGTAGGGGTGATCTTACCAAAAACGCTTGTCAGGGCGCTCTGGGCTGTGGAAAGCCGCTGCAGAGCCCAGGGGTCGAGCGCAAGAGTGCTTAACAGGCGATTACACCATTAATGTGTTCCAAAATACAAGCTTCTGGAAGATCTGCAGCAAACCTGGATTTGGGTTCCGGCCTTCATTGGCAGCCGAGTCACAGGGAATTAACAACTCCCTAAGGTTCCCTAAAAAAGTATTGCAAAGGGCTATCTTTTCGGGAATAGCTTTTATTCATCAAGTAACGTTGATCTATCTGCTAAAGGAGCTTGAACTCCCAGTCTCTCGTCGGTCGGGCAAGAGCTTGAGGTTTTCAACTCCGTTGGTCATCGTGCATCTGACATTCTCCATCCAGCAGCAGGGATGTGGATGGGGGTCTCTTACAACCTTTCCCCAGGCTCCTCTTGGGGATCCCTGTGACTCCTCAATTTCTGAGCAAGAGGCTCATCCCTTCTGGAGTCACTTTGAAAAATCAGATGGAAAAAGGAGAGATAGATGTTTACCCAATCTGCGTCTGATACCCTGGGGTTGGCACAACTGGATTTGGCGCAAATTCCGCGGCAGATCACCTGCGATG
>NZ_JANSIC010000147.1:3565-6277 GCF_047461955.1 Synechococcus sp. R55.7 | reverse complement strand
GCTTGGGCGTTGAGTCAAGGCTCTCCGTTTGCCCAGAATACCTCACAGAGTTCGGTGGATCTGGGATCCCTGAGCTGGGCAGACATTCTGGAGCGGGCGCGGGGCAGCTCTGTCAACTGGGCCATGTGGAGCGGCAGCGAGGCCATCAACGGCTTTGTGGATGGCTGGGTGAGAAGCCAGTTGCAGGAGCGTTATGGCATTCGCTTGAACCGGATCCCGCTCACGGATACCGTTGAAGCAGTCAACAAGGTGATTGGGGAGGTACAGGCCGGGCTGCGCAGCGGCGGCAGCATCGATCTCATCTGGATCAATGGCAACAACTTCCGCACCCTCAAGCAGGGGAATTTGCTCTTCGGCCCTTTTGCTGAGAAATTGCCCAGCTTGCCCTTCTACGATCCCGCCGATATTGCAACGGATTTTGGCCTGCCCACCGAGGGCTATTCTGCGCCCTACACCGGCAACTACTTTTTGATGGCCTATGATGCCGAACGGGTACCCAATCCCCCCCAGAGCTACGCCGAACTGTTGGCTTGGGCAGAGGCCAATCCAGGGCGATTTACCTACGTGGCCCCGCCGGATTTTCATGGCAGCCGCTTTTTGTTGAGCGCCTTCTATGGTGTGACCGGGGGCTATGCTCAGTACAGCGGGCCGGACTTCGATGCCGATCTCTGGGCGCGACAATCCCCTGCCCTGGTGGAATACCTGAGAAAGCTGGATCCCTTCCTGTGGAGACAGGGCCAAACCTACCCGCCCACCTTTGCCCGCCTGGCGGAGCTCTTTGCCAACGGCGAAGTGTGGCTCATCCCCACCTTTATCGATCAGGTGATCTTACGCAAGGGCAACGGCCAATTTCCCCCCAGCACCACCCCCTATGGGATCCCGGGCACCAGCTTGATCGATCCCTCGTTTACAGCCATTCCCATTAATGCGGCCAATCCTTGGGGGGCAATGGTCCTGGCAGAGGTCTTGGCCAGCCCGGAGGGGCAATTGGAAAAGTTCAAGCCGGAGGTCTGGGGGGATCTGCCGCTCATTGATGTCAGCCGGTTGTCTGCCGACTACCAAACAGCTTTTGCCCAGCTGGAGGCTGCTGCCGGGATCCCCATTCAAGAGGCCATTGCTGGGGCAGTGCCCATCGTGAACTCCGAATACACGGTGCAACTGGAGGCCCTCTGGCAGCAACAAGTCTTGCCGGGATAGGGGTCAGGTATGCCCCTCACCCCCAGCCTCTTTCCAAAAGGGGAGGTCTTCTGACATTGGGGGTGGGCCGGGCAATGGCGGAGCAGGATCCTCACCTTGGGGCAACCAAACTTGGAAATGCGTCCATCCATCCGAGCTGTTGACGGAGATATTCCCCCCCATATGCTCCACCAGTTGCTTCACCAAAGCCAGCCCCAGGCCGGTGCCGCCGTGCTTCCAGCGATCCGATTGCGGGATCCGGTAAAACTTTTCAAAGATGCGGGGCAGCTCTGGCTCTGGGATCTCGCTGCTGTTGCTGCAGACGAAGAGGATCCCCTCTCCTTCTGAGACAACCCGCAGGTGGATGGATCCCTCGGGGGCCGTGTACTTGATGGCGTTGTGCAGCAGCTCGCGCAGAATGCGCCCCAAGCAGGTGGGGTCGGCCCAAAGCGAGGGGATCCCTGCCTCCAGGTGCAGTTGCAGGTGTTGATGTTTGGCTTGGGCCAAAGGCTGAGCCCCGTCCAGCAAATCTTGTAAATACCGCGGCAGAAAAATATTCTCTGGTTGCAGCAGATACGTCCCGGCTTCCAGCCGTCGCATATCCAGCAGGTCGTTAATGAGCTCGATTTGCCGGTTGCACTCTTTCAGGGCAATGGTGAAGTAGTGCCGCTGTTTCTCGGGGTTATCGCGGGTCATTTGCAGCATTTGCAAGGCCATGCGCACATTGGTCATGGGGGTGCGCAGCTCGTGGGAGACGGTGCTGAGGAAATCATCCTTCAGCAAATTCAGCCGCTCCAATTCCTTCACCTGCGCTTGGGCTGCTTGGTACAGACGGGCTTGGCGAATGGCCAGGGCACATAGGTTGGCCACCTGATAGGCCAGTTGAATCTCGTCTTCGGAAAACTCTTGCTCCGGCAGCCGCTCCAACAGCAAAGCTCCCAGCCGCTTCTCTTTGTCCCAAAGGGTGCAGGCCAGCAGCCGCACCCAGCGTCCTTCCTTCCGACAACAGCAGTGGATTTCCCATTTCTGCTGTGAGGAAGAATGGGACTGCAGCAGGCGCAAGAACTCCGGGTCGCTGGCGTAGTCTCGGCCATGCAAGGGATCCGCCCTGTCGCCCTGAGCTGCATCAGAAGAGAGAAGGGGGGAGTAGCAGTAGCCAGGGATCCAGGTTGACCCATCTTCTAAAAGCAGCAGGATTTGGCAGCAGGTCAGGCTTAGCGCTTCGGCAAGGGTTTTGACCACTTCTTCCAGGATTTCCCCCTCGTTTAGGCTGACCACCATCCGGCTGCTGATGGCGCGCAGCACCCCCTCAAAATGCAAGGCTTGCTGCAGCTTGGCCGTGCGCAGCTCCACCTGGGCTTCCAGCTCCCGGTTGAGGGCTTGCAACTGTTGTTCTGCCCGCTTTTGCTCGGTGATCTCCCGCCCCACCGATAGGATCTCCACCAAGCGGCCTTGGCTGTCGAAAATGCCCTGATCCACCCAGCTAATCCAGCGGGACTGGCCGTTTTCTCCGGGATACTCCCGCTCGCTGCTGTA
>NZ_JANSIC010000147.1:1629-3465 GCF_047461955.1 Synechococcus sp. R55.7 | reverse complement strand
GTCTGCACCTCCTGGATGGGGCCGGGATCCAAAGGGGGCCAGGGCTGGAAGCCGCTTTGGATAAATTGCTCGGCTACTTGGGTGAGGCGGCGCAGGGGACGGGAGAGAGCTTCGCCGAGGAGGATCCCTGTCCCCAGCATGCTCAGCAATAGCCCACCCCCCAGCAGCGCAGCCTGTTGGGCGCCCCGATGGACTTCGGCCAGAAGGGTTGCCTCTGGGATCCCATGCACAAAATAAAAGCCCAGCCTCCCTTTACTCTGGAGGGACTCCACCTCCACCCAGTAAGGGATCCCTCCGACCTTGAGGCGCAGCGGATTTTGAGAAGAGGCCGTCTCCCAGGAGCCCACCTGCTCTTGCACAGCCACCAGCAGCGGATGGGGAGCAGGCCCCGCCGTACTGGCCACCACCTGTCCTTCCTCGTCCAGCAGAAAGATCGCCCCCATGGGAGAACGGCCTTCCATCTGTTCCAGAAAGGCTTGAAGCTGCCGGACGGAGAGGGAAGCCACCAAGCTGCCGTAAACCCGCCCCCCCGAGTCGGTCAGGGATAGGGACGTCACGATCAGCCGCTCTGGATCCTGGGCAGGAAGCTCCGCAAAAAATCGGGTTACCACCCAAGTGTCGCGGATCCCTTCCGACTGCAGGAGCTGGGGAAACCAGAACAACTGCCTCAGATCCACAAAGCCTAACTGCCTCCTCAGGCCAGTGGGATCCCCTGTTTCCGGATCCCGTTGGCGGCCCTGGGCGGATCCCGGCAAGAGGCCGGGGGTGTGGTAAGTCCAGATCGACCCATCGGCGTGACGGCGGGCGATCACAAACCCCCCTTGAGCCGAGACAAAGCCGACATAGCTGAGCTCAGGAAATGGCTGCAACTGGCGGGCAAAGTGAGCTTCCAGCACCTCTAGATCGGCTGGGCTGGGGGTTGTCAAATCGGGCAGCAGCCCCCCCCTCACTGCCCCTTGATTGAGGGCATTGATCTGAAGGGGAATTTGCAAATATCTGGCAAGATGCTCTTCGGTGCGGTCGGTAACTTCCCGCCTCAGTTGCTCCGTCAAGCGCAGCGCCAGGTGTCGCCCGCCCTGCCAGGAGAGATAGGCCACTCCCCCCACTCCCCCTGCTACTGAGAGCACTAGGGGCAGCAGCAACGCCACCCGCAAAGGAATGGAGCGGAAAGGCCAACGGGATCGCCCTTCAGAAGAACCAGAGGAAGACGGCATGGGATCCCTCACAGAACCTCAGGCTTGGGGAGGTTCCAAAGCCCGCTGCAGAGTGCCAAGGCCGATCTCGGCCGCAATAGCCAGAAGGGCCACTGGAACCGCCCCCACCAGCAAGATAGCGTTGTCATAGAGAGCAAACCCTAGGGTAATGAAAGTACCCAGCCCTCCTGCGCCGATAAACGCTGCCAGAGTAGCACTGGCAATCACCTCAATGGTAGCCGTTTTAACACCGGCCAAGATCACCGGCAAGGCCAAAGGGATCTCCACGTGCCGCAGTACCTGGGCAGGGGTCATGCCCATGCTCAGGGCAGCTTCCCGCAGGGCCGGCTCAAGGCTGCGGAAGGCCACATCCGTGCTGATCAGAATGGGGGGCAACGCCAGAAGGGTTAGGGCGACAACTGCCGAACGGAAGCTGAGGCCGAAATAGGGGATGGCCAAAAACAAAATGGCCAAACTGGGGATCACCCGCAGGCTGCTAAACGCATTGATCACCACCAGAGAAAGCATCTGGGAGCGGGAGCTGAAAAAGCCCAGCGGCAAACCCAACAGCAGCCCCATTCCCAAAGGCACCGCCACCAGTTGCAGGTGTTGGACGAAAGCTTGAAACAGCATGTCGCTGTGG
>NZ_JANSIC010000147.1:0-1529 GCF_047461955.1 Synechococcus sp. R55.7 | reverse complement strand
TGTCTGGATCCCTGTTTGGGGGGTGGTTGGCTTCTCGCTCTTGCAAACGGCGGATTTGGGAGCGCACCTGCAAAGCAATCTGTAAAGCAGTCTCTAGGATACGACCCTGTTCGCTGGCCTGCTCGCTCACCTGCAGAGCTGTCAAAGCTGCCAAGTTATCGCCGAAGAACTCGCTCTGCTGCTCGATCAGGTCTTCGTTTTGCCGCAAGATCCGTTCGGTTTTCAAGGCACGGATGAGATCGGCCCGGGTCAGTTTCAGGGCTTCGATCACCTCAGCCCTCTGGGCCAGCTTCACCTCGGGGTTGCCCGCTTCCACCAACTGGTCGTTGACGTGGATGGCCTGGATGATTCGGTTGTAGCGATCCACTTCCCCCAGCAAGTTCAACAGCAGCGGCATGCGACGGCTGCGGAAAATCCAATAGGCTTGGCCCAGGGCGGCAATAGCCGCCAGGATCCCCCATTCCACCAGCCAAGTGCCCCAAGTGGCCTGTAGGCCAGGGATCCAAATCCGCCCCACCAGGGTAAGTAGGGATCCCCCTGTCCAGAAGGTCAAGAAACGCAAGAACAAGTCCAGCGTCACCAGCAAGCGTAGGAGATCCCAGAAAGCGGAGAACTGGCGCAGGCGATCCTTAAAGCGACGAACGGGCTGAGGCCGATACAACCAAGCCACCGGCACTTGAGAGAGGCTTTCAACTTGAGCTGGGGAGATGATCAGCTCTTGTAAGTCCCGCTGCATCGCCATTTGCTCTGCTGAGGCTGGGAAGTTTTCCCATTGTACTTGCGACCTTGAGCAGCTTGGGCTTGCTCAGGGATCCCTTCCCAGAAGGGAAGCTGCCTGGCCAAGTCTCGATAGAATGGGGTTCGCTGGGCTGTTTGCGTCTTCACGCCCTCGTGCTCACGTTGTAGGGCAACAGTGAGACACAAGACAGCTCGTCAAACGCAAAGGAGAAGAGCAGGGTGACCAGCCAATTGCGCCAACTGAAGGCCCATCTCGCTGAACCGGAAAACTTTGCCCCCTATGGACAGGTCATTTGCCCTACTCCCGATCACAAACCCTTCGACAGTCAAGATGCTCAGTTGTTCTTGAATCAAGGGCAGCCCCGCTTTTACATCATGCGCTTGCCTCGCCGCGGCCTCAAGTTTACTCAGATCACCCACCACATCCGCTGCACCCAGTGCCTGGGATCCCTGAATGGCAAGGAGTGGTTTATTGGTGTTGCACCGCCTGCCGATGAGCTGCACGTGGATCAGATTCAAGCCTTTCGGGTGCCTGGGGATCGCTTTATCAAACTGGAGATGGGTACCTGGCATGCCGGCCCCTATTTTGACCACGAAGAGTTCATCGATTTCTACAACTTGGAGCTGGCCGACACCAACATCACCGATCACGAAACCATAAACTTACTCCAAACCTACAACCTGGAGTTCCAGATCACCCCCTGACAAGCTTTTGGGGATCCCTTATCAATCGGGCAAAAAGCAGCATTGATCATTGATCACAGCAATCTTTCGCTTGAGCGCAAGAAGAG
>NZ_JANSIC010000146.1:0-6284 GCF_047461955.1 Synechococcus sp. R55.7 | reverse complement strand
CAGTTGGTAACCAAAGAGCGCTCTGCCGAAGAGATCGCCCGCGAGTACCTGGAGCGCCTGGCCCAACTGGAGCCGCAGCTCAAGAGCTTTATTACTGTGACCGAGGAACTGGCTCTGCAACAGGCCAGGGCGGTGGACGCCCGCATTCGGGCCGGGGAAGAGATTGGCCCTTTGGCCGGGATCCCGCTTGCCGTGAAAGACAACCTCTGCACCCAAGGGATCCGCACCACCTGTGCCTCCCGGATGCTGGAGGGGTTCATTCCCCCCTACGAGTCAACAGTGACGGCGCGGCTGGCGGCTGCGGGCATGGTGACGGTGGGCAAGACCAACCTAGACGAGTTTGCCATGGGCAGCTCCACGGAAAACTCCGCCTTTCAGCGCACGGCCAATCCCTGGGATCTGACGCGGGTGCCAGGGGGATCCTCTGGGGGATCGGCGGCGGCGGTGGCTGCCGACCAAGCGGTGGTGGCTCTGGGCTCGGATACGGGGGGATCCATCCGCCAACCGGCAGCTTTTTGTGGGGTGGTGGGCCTCAAGCCCACCTACGGGCTGGTGTCTCGCTACGGGCTGGTGGCCTTTGCTTCGTCTTTGGATCAGGTGGGGCCGTTTGGGCGCACGGTGGAGGATGTGGCCTTGCTGCTGCAGGGGATCGCCGGCCATGACCCGATGGACTCCACCAGCCTGAAGGTGGATATCCCGGACTATAGCCAGGCTCTGATCCCTGAGATCAAGGGGTTCAAAATCGGGGTGATCCGCGACTTGCTGGGGGAAGGATGTGGGGAGGAGACCCGCGCTGCCGTCCAAGCAGCCATTCAACATCTGCAAGAACTGGGGGCCGAGATCCTGGAGATCGACTGCCCCAGTTTTCGCTACGGCCTAGCCACCTATTACATCATCGCCCCTTCGGAAGCCTCTGCCAATTTGGCCCGCTACGACGGGGTGAAATACGGCCTGCGGGAACCTGCCGACTCGCTGCTGGCCATGTATGGCAAGACCCGCGCCCACGGCTTTGGGCCGGAAGTCAAGCGGCGCATCATGATCGGCACCTATGCCCTCTCCTCGGGGTACTACGACGCCTACTACCTCAAGGCTCAGAAGGTGCGCACCCTCATCAAGCAGGACTTCCTCAAGGCTTTCGAGAAGGTGGATGTGCTGGTCAGCCCCACCACCCCCACCCCAGCCTTCAAGCTCGGCGAGCGGGAGGATCCCCTCAGCATGTACCTCTGCGACCTGATGACGATCCCGGTGAACCTGGCGGGCTTGCCGGGGCTGAGCCTGCCCTGCGGGTTTGCCGATGGGCTGCCCATTGGCCTGCAAATTGTGGGCAATGCCCTACAGGAGAGCAAGGTGCTGCGGGTGGCCTATGCCTATGAGCAAAGCACCGACTGGCACAAGCGACGGCCGCCGCTGGGGCAGCCCTCAGTTGAAGAGGGCCAGGGATCCGATCCCGGCCAACCTCAAGCCAAGCGCAGATCCGGCAAAAGGAGCAAAAAATCCAAAAGCTGAGGCGGGAAGGGCGGCAACTAGGCCATGCCCATCTGGTTGGCCGCCGAAAAGCGCTCCATAAAGCGCAGGAAGCGATCCCACTCTGCCTCGGTTTCCATGTCGTAGGTCACTTCCAGGGCTTTGAATTCCCCGTTCAGGAACTTGGCCCTGATGTTGCGGGTGGTCAGCTCCCCTTCCTCATCGATCATCCGCATGCCGAGGATGTTTTGCGTATCGGATTTTAGATCCTCGAAGCGGAAAATCGCGGATCCCCGGTTGCCGGTCTTGGATTTCAGCACTCGCACCTGGGTGGGCACCTCTTGGATGCCGGGGGAGAACTCGATACTGGCCATGATGTCCTACGAAACACGATGATTTAAGCCATTATAACCGGCCAATCCCCGCATCCTGCTCCAGAAAATCTCTCAGCTCCTGGGCCGTCATCTGCTCCAGGTGATGGCCGGCCTGCCGTTGGGCTTCTGCCACATCGGGGATCCGGTCGCACAGGGCGCCAACCCGAAGGGGAAGAGGCTGGGCTGCCAACCCAGCGCGCGCTGCCGGAGTCACCTGGCCACAGAGGATGAGCAGGGGTTTTTGGGCTTGGATAGCCTGCTCCAGCACGGCCCCCACCACCTTTCCCATCGTGCTTTGTTCGTCGAGGCAGCCCTCTCCGGTGACGACCAGATGGCAGCGGCGGATGCGCTCCGGCAGGGCCAATTGCCGCGCCAAGAGCTGGATCCCGGACTCCAGAGTGGCCTCCAAAAAAGCCACCAGACCTGCTCCTAAGCCGCCTGCGGCTCCGGCCCCCGGGATCCCGGCCACGGCCTGGCCCAAATCTCGCTCCACCACTTGAGCCCACTGCTGCAGCGCCTGCTCCAACTGCTGCACCTGGGAAGGGGTGGCGCCCTTCTGGGGGGCAAAGACGGCGGCGGCTCCCAACGGGCCAGTGAGGGGGTTTTGCACATCGCAGAGGCCGCGGACCCGTTTCCCCTGCCAAACAGGCTGTTCGGGGGGCTCGATGCGCGCCAGCCGGGCCAGCTCCGCCCCACCCCAGCCGATGGGATCCCCAGCTCCATCCAACAGGCGATAGCCTAAGGCCTGCGCCATGCCCGCCCCTCCATCCACGGTGGCGGATCCCCCCAGTCCTATCCAGATCTCAGCGATGGGATCGCGGCAAACAGCCCGCAGCAGCTCCCCCAGGCCATAAGTGGTGGTGCGGGTGGGATCCCGCCGCTCCGGTGGCACCAAGGTCAGGCCAGCCACCTGGGCCAGCTCCAACAGGGCCAGCTCTCCTGCCACCCCGTACTCCGCCCAGACGGGATCCCCCAGGGGGCCGGTGACCCACAGACCCTTTTTCTCTCCCCCCAGCGTCGGCAGCAATACCTCTAGGGTGCCCTCTCCCCCATCGGCCAAGGGGATCCGCTCCACCTCGACTTCCGGCAGCACCTGTTGGATCCCGCGGGCCATGCTCTCTGCCGCCGCCGTGGCTGTTAGGGATCCCTTAAAACTATCCGGGCAAACCAAAATCCGCCGCGGTGGGCTGCTGAACTGGGATCCCTTTGCCTGGAAACCCGCATCCAGCATGGAACCTCCTCGGCGGCGCTAAAAGGTGGATTGCAAGCCTAGCCCTCCTCCTCTGCTGGCGAAGGCTGATCCGCGCTGGCAGGCTGGGAGGCACTGCCCAAAGATTGCTCCAGGGCTAGGCGCTGCTCCATGACCCGCAGGAAATAGCCGCCCATCATCGCGCCGGAGAGCATTTTGGCCAAGCTCTCGCGGTTGGTGATGATCTGAACCCCGAATTGATCGGAGGGCAAGCTCCCCACCAAGCTGCGGATGTTGTGGCCCAAGATCTCCAGCACTTCTGGGGAAGAATTGCGGGCAATATCCTGAAAGACGCTGGGATCCTGAGATTGCAGGTATTGCCAGAGCCGGTTGTCGGGGCTCGGAGTTTGCAATGCCTCAAAACCAGGGATGAAGTTCAACGGGCTCGCCATGGAGTAACCAAGCTCCACAAACACAGCAGATGCCATCCCAACTGGGCTGCTCGGCCTGATCCCACAGGCCTTTGCCGTTCCCGGAATTTGGGCTATCCCAAAGGTAACACCCCATCCTCACCCTCTCCGGTACGGGATCCCACCCTTCTGCGGCGGCAAATGCCGTACCTAAGTAACGGCCGGGGATCAAGCGCTGGCTTCTGAGGTCTCCTCCTCGGCAACCAAGGCAGCGGGTACCACTGTAACTCCCACAATGCTGTCTTCCGGATCCAGGCGCTGCACCAGCACCCCGGTCGCCTCGCGGGACTGGGTGGGAATGGCCTTGGCCAACTGGCGCATGACAATGCCCCTGGCGGTTACCAACAGGATCTCGTCTTCGGCATTGACGATGCGCAGGGCCGCCAGCTCGTCCGACGCCTGGCGGAACTTGGTGGCGATCACCCCCTTGCCGCCGCGGTTTTGCTGGCGGAAATTGTCGATGGCCGAGCGCTTGCCCCGCCCTTCTTTGGTGATCACCAGCACCCAAGGGTTAGCCAGCTTCTCCCCCTCTCGCTCGGCAGCCATCACCGATTCGGCAGAGATAATATCCATGCTGACGATGTCATCGCCGGCGTTGAGGGTCATGGCCCGCACGCCCCGGGTGGCCCGTCCCAGAGGGCGCAGTTGCTCGTCATCCGCCGGGAAGCGAATGGACATGCCTTGGCGGGTCGCCATGACCACATCATCGCTGGAGCGGGCGCGGCGCACCCAGCGCAGTTCGTCGTTTTCTTCCAGAGAGATGGCAATCAGGCCGTTGGAGCGTACATTGGCAAAGGCGCTGAGGGCCGTTTTTTTGATGTAGCCGCCGCGGGTGAGCATCACCAGATATTCGTCGTCGCTGAACTGGCTCACCGGCACCATGGACGTAACCCGCTCTTCCCGGGTGATCGGCAGCAACTGAACGATGGCGCTGCCACGGGCGGCGCGGCTCCCCTGGGGGATCTGGTGGGCGGGCAGGGTATAGACTACGCCCCGATTGGTGAAAAAGAGGATGGTGTCGTGGCTGCGACAGGCAAAAAACTGTTCGATGGCATCGTCTTCTTTGATGCGGGCGCCGGCTTTGCCGCGGGTGGCTCGCCCCTGCACCTGGAACTCCTCAAGGCCCATGCGCTTGATATAGCCCTGCTCGGTTAGAAAGATAACCGTCTCCCGATTTTCGATCAGATCATCCGTTCCCAGCTCCCCATCCTCCAAACAGAGGCGGGAACGGCGCGGGCTGGCAAAGCGGGCTTTGAGCTGCTGCAGCTCTTCGCTGATGATCTGCATCACCCGTTCTCGGCGGGCCAGAATATCCCGCAGGTCGGCAATTTGCCTCACCAAGTCTTCGTGCTCGGCCTGGATTTTTTCCGCTTCCAGGGCGGTGAGGCGGCGCAGCTGCATCTGCAGGATCCCGTCGGCTTGGGCTTCACTCAGGCCCAACACCGCCTGCAATTCCTCTCGGGCTGTGGCGGTATCGGCGGCTCCCCGAATGAGGGCAATCACCCGATCCAACTGCCCCAAAGCCAAGAGATAGCCCTGCAGCAGGTGATCCCGCTCTTCGGCTTTTTGCAGCTCGTAGCGGGTGCGCCGCTCGATCACCTCTTCCCGAAAATCCAGAAAAGCCTGCAGCGCGTCCCGCAGGGTCAGGGTGCGCGGCTCGCCGTTGAGGATGGCCAGCATGTTGACCCCGAAGTTGGCCTGCAGGGGGGTTTGCTTGTAGAGGTTGTTGAGCACCACCTGCGGCTGGGCATCCCGCTTTAGCTCGATCACCACCCGCATGCCGCTGCGGTCGCTCTCGTCGCGGATGTCGGCAATGCCTTCCAGTTTTTTCTCGTTGACCAGCTCGGCGATCTTCTCAATCATGGCTGCCTTGTTGGTCTGGTAGGGCAGCTCGGTGATGATGATGGCATCCCGAACCGGTCGGCCCCGCTGCTCTATGGTTTCGACGGTGGCCACCCCCCTCAGGGTGATGGAGCCGCGCCCGGTGGTGTAGGCTTCGCGGATGCCCTCTTGGCCCATGATCAGCGCCCCGGTGGGGAAGTCAGGGGCGGGGATCCACTGCATCAACTCCAGGCTGGTCAGGTTGGGGTTGTGGATGAGGGCGATCAGGCCGTCCACCAATTCGCCCAAGTTGTGGGGCGGGATGTTGGTGGCCATGCCCACGGCAATGCCGGAAGAGCCGTTTAAGAGCAGTTGCGGGATCCGCGCCGGCAGCACCAGGGGTTCTTGCTGGGATCCGTCGTAGTTGCCGACAAAATCGACAGTGTTGGCGTCAATATCTTGGAGCAGGGCTTCTTGGGCAAAGGCAGTCAGCCGACACTCGGTATAGCGCATGGCTGCCGGCGGATCGTTGTCCACAGAGCCGAAGTTGCCATGCCCATCCACCAGCCGCTCCCGCATGGAGAAATCTTGAGCCATGCGCACCAGCGCATCATAGACGGCCTGATCCCCATGGGGATGGTATTTCCCGATCACATCCCCCACCACGCGGGCACACTTGCGGAAGGGGCGATCCGCCGTCAGGCCCAACTCGTGCATAGCGTAGAGAATGCGGCGGTGCACCGGCTTCAGGCCATCCCGCGCATCTGGCAAAGCCCTCCCGACGATCACGCTCATGGCGTATTCCAGGTAGGACTGCGACATCTCCCGCTGCAGGTCGGTGGAGATGATGCGCGCCGTCGATTCGTTGTCGCTCATGGGGTTGGGTTATCGTTGAGGGATCCCAGTCGGCCTTGGCGCAGTGGGTTCATGGAAGTTTATCGAGAAGCCAACCTTGGCCGTGGCAGA
>NZ_JANSIC010000145.1:0-6372 GCF_047461955.1 Synechococcus sp. R55.7 | reverse complement strand
GTCTCTGCCCCAGTCCTGTAGCAAGCTTTGCTGGCTGTCAGCAAGGCGAAATTTAAACTCTTCAAGGGTAGCTTGGACGGCCTGTAACTTTTCCTGTAACTTTTGAGAAATCTTGTCTACCAATCCTTCGCTCAACTTGATGAGTGCTTTGTCCGGGTCGTTGAGTTCTTGGCTGTGTTGGCTTAGCTGCGAAGATATATCTCTGATAATCTCTCGTTTCCAGATTTCCAGTTTAGGACTGGCCCCATACTGGCGAGCAACGTAAATGCCTACCGAGAAACCAACAGCTGCCCCAATCAATAAAACCAAAACTAAGTCCATCAGATACTCCTGTCCTCTGCTGCTGTTACTTTTCTTTCCAGTTAACTGGATTACCTGCTTGCCTCAACATGCTAGGAGGAGATAGGTGAATTTTCAAGCAGATGGGGACCTGCCTCTGACCGAAGCTGGGCGCCGACAAGGGATCCCAGCCAGCCTTGCTGAAGGGCTTCTTGAGCAGGAGTCAGTTCAGGCAACACCTCCAACGTGTAGACATCGGGCCGAGGGGGATCCAACGGGATCCAGAAATGTTTCAACTGATCGGCTTGAAAAACGCTCAAACAAATGATCTGGTGGGGCTGATAGGCCGTCAAGCGTTCCGCCAAGTTGGCAGCGCTCACCCTGAACCCATCCAGGGCCACCAGCTCATCGCCGGCCCAGATGCCTGCTTTTTGCGCCGGGGATCCCATCTCCACTGTGCTGATGCGATTGCCCTCGCCGTTGAAATTGAGGCCCAGGTATGGGATGGGGTTGGGGCGGCTGAAGTGGGCTTTAAGGGTGAGGCCAAAGGGGTGTAGGTAAGTGTTGTAGTCTAGCTCTTCCGTGCCTTCCACATAGGCTGCGAAAAACCGGCCAAGATCGGCACCGGCTGCCCGCTCAAACGCCTCCCGCAAGTCTTGGTCGCTGTAGCCCTTCTCTGACCGACCAAAGCGCTGCCACAGATCCTGCAAAGCCGTATCCAGGGATCCCTGACCGCCGGAAAGGTGGCGAATGTGCAGATCCAGCAGCCAACAGACCAAAGCCCCTTTTAAGTAATAAGAAACCTGGCTGTTGAGGGTGTTTTCGTGGGGGCGGTAGAGTTTGATCCAGGTATCGAAGCTGGACTCCCGCAGCGATTGCACGGCCCGGCCCGGAGTACGCTGCAAGCGGCCAATCTGTTCGGAAAGAACTTTTAAAAAATCGCCGGCACTGAGGATCCCTGCCCTCAATAAGATGACGTTTTCGTAATAGCTGGTCGCCCCCTCACAAAACCACAGACATTCCAGATAATTTTCCTGGTTGTAATCGATCTTTTCCAATGCCAGAGGACGCAGACGCTTGACATTCCAGGCATGAAACAACTCGTGGGCCAGCAAAGACAAAAAGCGCCGATAGGACTCCGGCTGATGCAGCTCCAGCCCAGAGTAAAGAAGGGTGGTGCTGTACTTGTGCTCAAGGCCACCAAATCCTCCCGGCGACAAATGCACAATGAACCAGTAGCGGTCGTAGGGTAGCCCACCAAAAAATGCGGCTGTGGTTTCGACAATGGCCTTGGCATCGGCAACGGCCCGATCGACATCCAGAGTGCCCGACCCCCAAACCACAAGGTAATGCGGGATCCCTTCCACCTCAAACGATTGCATCCGATGCAGGCCCACCTCCACCGGGCTATCCACCAGCTCGTCATAGTCCTCCGCCACAAAAGACTGGCCGGAAGCGGGATCCCCAGAAGAGGAGATCAAAGGCCGCAAACTGGTGGCGATGCGCCAATCCGGCTTGGGGGGGATCACCGTCAAGGTGTAAGGTTCCCGCTCGCGACCGGGCACGTAGAGAAAGAGCGCTGCCCCGTTGAAATAGGCGTGGGTCAAATCCAGATGGTTTGTGCGCACCGTCAGCTCATAGGCATAGACCCGGTAGCACACCTTCACGGCAGAAGAACCCGGCGGATCGATTTGCCAGGTATTCTTATCCACCTTCCGCCAGGCCAAAGGGATCCCTTGCTCAGTTGCCGCCTGAAACTCCTGCACATGACGGGCATACTCCCGCACCAAGTAGGATCCCGGCGTCCACACCGGCAGTCGCAGCCGCAAAGGCACCTCTGGATCCACCTCTTGGATCTGCAGTTCCACCTCCAGCAGGTGATTGGCCGGATCCGGCATCCGCACTGTGAAATGCTGGCGGCTCAGTTGAGAAGGTGCAGCAACGATAACCTCTGGGATCCCCATAGATAGATAGATAGATAGATAGAATGTTCCAACCCACTCCACTCTCTACCGCCAAGGGCTGGCGCAGCCCCCAGCGACAATGGCTCTTATCCTAACCCCTGCTTTCGGTTGGGGATCCCTTTCTGGGGCAAAAACGAGACTCAAAAATGTAGCACGTGCTACAAAGATGCCTGGGCAGAACCTTCTACTTTAGGGTAAATCTTGGTATCATCATCGATTCTGAAGTCAAGGGGTCGCAACCTAGCCTAATGCTTCTAGATTGATCTTAATAGGTTGATCTTAGGTATAAACTGACCTTAAAAGGTTGATGAGTATGGCGGTGGCCGTAGCGGAAAAATCTCTGATCACAGCCTTCAAGCAATTGGGAGGCCCTCACCATCCTCCGGTTATCGAAACGTTTGAGCGCGGGAAGACCATTTTTTTTCCAGGGGATCCGGCGGAGCGGGTTTACTTTTTGGTGAAGGGAGCCGTTAAGCTCTCGCGGGTCTACGAAATGGGGGAGGAAATCACCGTCGCCCTCCTACGCGAAAACAGCATCTTCGGCGTGCTCTCCTTTATCACGGGACAGCGCTCCGACCGCTTTTATCACTCGGTGGCTTTTACACCTACCGAGTTACTCTCTCTGCCGATCGAGCAGGTGGAAAAATCCTTGCAGGAGAACGCCGAACTGGCCATGTTGCTGGTTAAAAGCCTGTCGTCTCGTATCTTGCAAACGGAGATGATGATCGAGACGCTGGCTCATCGCGACATGGGATCCCGTCTGGTCAGCTTTTTGTTGATTCTCTGTCGCGATTTCGGGGTGCCTGGCCCAGATGGGGTCACCATCGATCTCAAGCTGTCTCACCAGGCCATTGCCGAGGCCATTGGCTCAACCCGCGTCACCATCACCCGCCTGTTGGGAGAGCTGCGCAAGAAGAAGTACATCTCCATTCACAAGAAGAAGATCACCGTACACGACCCGATGCGGCTGAGCCATCGCTTTGCCTAGAAGGAAGAGGAGAACACCTCCTGAGTAGCACCTTGCCCAGGCAAACCCCGCTCGACGGCTAGTTGAAGCTCTGGCCGGCCTATGTTCAATCTACTGCTGCAGCCTTGAAGAATCTCTGTGCCCGAAGGACAGACTTAAAGTTTTCTGGAAGCTGACCGGATCGCGGGCAAGAATCTACTAGTCTATGGGGGGATCTGGCTTTGGCCAGAGCTATCTAGCCAATTGCTGAGGTGTAACTGTGGAAACGGCCATCGAGTGGATTACCGCCCATGAGATCCTCGACTCGCGAGGGCGTCCCACCCTAGAAGCCCTGGTGGGTCTAGCCAATGGAGCAACGGGCTTGGCGCAGGTTCCCAGCGGTGCCTCGACCGGTACCTTCGAGGCCCATGAGCTGCGGGACGGGGATCCCAAACGCTACGGCGGTAAGGGTGTGCTGAGGGCGGTGGAAAACATCCTTGGCCCCATCCAGTCGGAGCTGCAGGGAGAAGATGCCCTCAACCAAGCCCGTATTGACCAGTTGCTGATCGACCTGGACGGCACCCCCAACAAGTCCCGCCTGGGGGCCAACGCTATTTTGGCAGTTTCTCTGGCGACAGCCAAAGCGGCTGCGGAAGCAGTGGGCTTGCCTCTTTACAAATACCTGGGGGGGCCCTTTGCCAACCTGCTGCCGGTGCCGCTGATGAACGTGCTCAACGGCGGCGCCCACGCCGACAACAACGTCGATATTCAAGAATTTATGCTTGTGCCCATTGGAGCGGCCAGCTTTCGCGAGGCGCTGCGCTACGGGGCTGAGGTGTTTGCGGTACTAAAACAAGTGCTGCAGCAGAAGGGGCTGTCCACCGGTGTGGGGGATGAAGGGGGGTTTGCTCCTGATCTCGACTCCAATGCGGCGGCTTTGGATCTGCTGATGACGGCTATTGAACAGGCAGGCTACAAACCGGGAGCAGATATCGCCTTGGCCTTGGATGTGGCCGCCAACGAGCTGCTGCAGGATGGGCAATATCACTTTGAGGGCAAAGCCCACAGCGCGGCTGATATGGTGGCTTACTACCAGCAACTGCTGGCCAACTATCCCATCCTTTCCATTGAAGATGGGCTAGCGGAAGAAGACTGGGCCGGTTGGCAAGCCATGACCGCTCAACTGGGATCCCGGGTACAGCTGGTGGGAGATGACCTGTTTGTAACCAACCTGACCCGCCTGCAAAAGGGTATCGACAGCGCCGCCGCCAACGCCATTTTGATCAAGCCCAACCAAATCGGCACCCTGACGGAGACCGTCTCGGCCATCCAATTGGCAGTTCAAGCCGGCTTTCGCACCATCATCAGCCACCGCTCTGGCGAGACGGAAGACACCACCATTGCCGACTTGGCGGTGGCCACCCGTGCCGGGCAGATCAAAACCGGATCCCTCTGCCGCAGCGAGCGCATTGCCAAGTACAACCAACTGCTGCGCATCGAAGACGAGCTGGGGGAAGCGGCAGTTTATGCCGGTCGGGTGGGCCTGGGTCCTAGAGCTCGCTAACTTCCCGTTCCGTCCCAGGGGATCCCTAGCACCTGCACCAAAAAGGCCCAGCGGTCGGCAGCTTCCTCAATCAGCTTGCTGGTGGGCTTGCCGGCCCCGTGCCCTGCCTTGGTGTCGATGCGGATGAGGATGGGCTGGGATCCCCCCTGGGCTGCCTGCAGGGCAGCGGCAAACTTGAAGCTGTGGGCGGGCACCACCCGGTCGTCGTGATCTGCGGTGGTGATCAGGGTGGCGGGATAGGCAGTGCCGGGCTTGAGGTTGTGCAGAGGGGAATAGGCGTAGAGGGCCTTGAATTCCTCCGGGTTCTCCGGGGATCCGTACTCGGAGATCCAGGCCCAGCCGATGGTGAACTTATGAAAGCGCAGCATGTCGAACACCCCCACTGCCGGCAGGGCCGCTGCAAACAGCTCCGGCCTCTGAACCAGGCAGGCCCCCACCAGCAGGCCGCCGTTGCTGCCGCCGGAGATGGCCAACTTGGCGGGGTTGGTGTAGCCATGGGCTATCAGCCACTCGGCAGCGGCAATAAAGTCGTCGAACACCTTTTGCTTGTTGAGCTTGGTGCCCGCCTGGTGCCACTCTTCTCCGTACTCGCCGCCGCCGCGCAAATTGGGCTGGGCGTAAACCCCTCCCATTTCCAGCCAGGCCACCAGACCCACTGAAAAGCTGGGGGTAAGAGAGATGCCAAAGCCGCCGTAGCCATACAGCAGGGTGGGGTGATCCCCTGTCCGAGTCAGGCCACGGCGGTGGACGAGAAACATGGGGATGCGGGTGCCATCTTTGCTGGTGTAGAACACCTGCTGCACCTCGTAGGCCTGGGGATCGAAATCCACCTGGGGCTGACGGAACAGGGTGCTGGTGCCGCTGGTGAAATCGTAGCGGTAGATGGTGGGTGGGGTGGTGAAGCTGGTGAAGGTGTAGAAGGTCTCGGTGTCGTAGCGCTTGCCGCCAAAGCCGCTGGCGGATCCCAGCCCGGGCAGCGGAATTTCCCCCAGGTAGCTACCGTCTAAAGCAAAGGTCTTGATCTGGGTGTGGGCGTCTTTGAGGTAGAAGGCCACAAACTGATTGTTGATCAAGCTAACCCCCTGCAGGGTCTCCTCCGCCTCGGGGATCACCTCCTGCACCTGGTCGGGCTGCTCCAAGTCAATCGCCACCAGTCGCCGCCGAGGAGCTTGGCAGTCCGTCAACAGCCAAAAGCGGGATCCGTCGTTGCCCACGAAGCTGTATTCGGCCTCAAACTCGCGGATGAGCTCTACTACAGGAGACTGGGGATCCCGCAAGTCTTTGTAGAAGATGAGGTTTTTGGGATCCGTGCCCCGCCAGACGGAGATGATGAGGTAATTCCCATCTTCAGTAACCCCGCCGGCAAAGCCCCACTCTTTTTGGTCGGGGCGGTGATAGACCAAGACATCTTCTGACTGGGAGGTGCCCAGGCGGTGGTAGTAGAGCTTCTGGAAGTAGTTGGCGCTTTCGTATTCGCTGCCGGGGGCCGGTTCGTCGTAGCGGCTGTAGAAAAATCCTTGTCCGTCCAGCGTCCAGCTTACTCCCGAGAACTTAATCCAGCGCAGGTGATCCGGCAAATCCTCGCCGGTCTCGATGTCCCGCACCTTCCACTCTTGCCA